>JAEWHY010000389.1 GCA_023387555.1 Pseudomonadota bacterium | reverse complement strand
CCCCAGCCCCAGCCAGAGCCCCAACCCCAGCCACAACCCGGCCAGCCACCGCCCCAACCGGCGGCGTAGACTGCCGGAGCCCAGTAATTCCGTCGCCAACCCCAGTACGGGCCACCGGCCCAATACGCACGGCGCGCACCCCAATACGGACGCCGCCAGCCCCAACCCGGACCGCCGGCCCAGTAAGCGCGGCGCCAACCGGGTCGCCCGCCCCAGTACGCCCGGCGCACGCCCCAATACGGACGTCCGGCCCAGCCACGGCGCGGACCCCAGTAAGCCTGACGCACACCCCAGCCGCGTCCGCCGCCCCAATACCGGCCGCCACCCCATCTTGGGCCGCCAACAAAAGCACGCCCGCCGCCCCAGCCCCTACCGCCACCCCAACCCCGGCCACCGCCGAAGCTCCGGCCACCGCCGAAACCCCGGCCGCCGCCGAAGCCGCGGCCACCCCCGAAGCCTCCTCTTCGCTGGGCGCTATAGTCGGTGTCGATGATCAGATTGTTGTCGGGTTTGTGAACGCCGTTGCTGCGTTCCGCGGCCGGGGCGGGTGCAGGCCAGATCAGCGTCGTCGCAAGTCCAGCAGCCAAAACGATGGAGAACTTCGTCATGCGAAACACTCCTATGACTCGTGGCACAGACGATCATGAACGCAGCAAAGCGATCCCGAGTTTCATTCACCAAAGAGGGCACAAAACGAAAAGGCCCGCCTGAGGCGGGCCTTAACGCATTGTCAGGTTGATGAATTGGTCAGAACCATACGCCGACGCGCGGTCCACCCCAGAAGCCGAAGCCGACGCCCGGACCATAGTAGGGGCGGTAATAGCGATAAGGCCGGTAGTAACCGTAGCGCGGACCGTAATAACGAGCGCGAGGGGCGTAGTAGCGACGGTGATAGCGCCGCTGTGCGCTGACGTCGGTGTGTTCCACCTGCGCCTGATTGCTTGCGCCGTTCGTTGTCTGCGTTCGATCCGCCGCCGATGCGGGCATGGCAAAGATCGCCGCGCATCCCGCCGCGGCAAGAGTTGCAACCATCGCCTTCATACGCACACTCCTTTGTTCCGTGTTGCCTCTGTTGGCTAACGCACCGACGGCGGATCGGTTGCAGCGGCAAGCCAGGCGCGCGCGACACAATACGGTCTCGCAAAAGGCACAAACGCAAAGGGCCCGAACGCAAAGAGCACGCGCAAAGCCAAACGCAAAAGGCCCGCCAATGGCGGGCCTTCCAAAGCGTCGGTGCGAAATCGGATCAGTAATACCGATAGTACCGATACGGCCGATAGTAATAACGCGGGCGGTAGTAGTACCGATACGGCCGATAATAACGATACGGCCGGTAGTAGCGGTAGTAATAGCGGCGCGCGCTGATCTCGTCGTGGACCACGGCCGGGGCGGCATTACGCGCACCATCCGCAGAGGCGCTTGCCGGTGCCGGAGTCAACGCAACCAGGGCAGAGAACAGAGCAAGGAAGCCAAGATACTTCAGCATGAAGGTCTCCCAGAGGTGAACTGCCTCTTCCACCAGTCTACGCGCCGAGAGGCATTTGCTTCAATTGTCCCCGGACGACAGGCTAGGCGAAACGGGGAGGAAAGTTAACCCCGCACCCAACGGCACCGCATCTGCGGCGTCACGACCGTGCCGCTCGGCCTGTATTCCGTCAGATACCAGCCCTGGCATGTGCGCACATAGCCCGGACCAGGCGGCGCGTAGGGACCGGGCAACGGATAATCGTAGGCCGCTGGCGGAGTGACGCGAACGCGCGGACGCGCCTGCGCCGACAATTCGGTGAGCGGCGGGAGCACGACCGTTTCCTGCGCTGAAGCCGGCGTAACCGGGCCAATGGCCGATCCGATGATCGACCCGATCATGGCGGCAATGAAAAGAATGCGGCGATGCGGTGTCATGCGCAGACGCTCTCCCATCCGGCTTTGAAGGTCAACCGTTTGTGTCGGATCGGCCAACGGGCCTATGGTGCCGCGATGGAACCGCGCCCCGATCAGGACAAGCAGCGCACGGCACTCGCCGATCTCGAACGTCTGCGCCATGAGCGCGACGCGCTGAGCGGTCTCTTCGGCCGTGCCGGCGCGCATTTCGCCGCCGCCGACACGCCCGCCGGCGACAGGATCGAATTATGGGGCCAGCGAATCGGGCGCGGCCTGAGCGCCATCGCTTTCCTTTGTTTGGCCTTCTATCTGTATGTCACCTATGTCCACTGACTCGCGCACCAATTCCCTCATCGATCCATTGACCTGGAGCACGGCCAAGGCGCTGTCGCTCGAGGAGATGGAGATCATCGCGGCCGATGCGCTCCAGCGCTTGCCGGAGACGTTTCGCACTCTGTGCGAGGGCGTCATCATTCGCGTCGACGATTTTCCGACGGCCGATGTCGTCGCGGAAATGCGGCTGCAGAGCGAGTTCGACATCCTCGGCCTGTTTCAGGGCGTCGGCTTGCCGTTTCGCTCGGAAAGCGCGCCAGTGCAGATGCCGAACATGATCTGGCTCTACCGCCGGCCGATCCTCGACTATTGGGCCGAGCACGACGAGACTCTGGGCGCCATCATCACCCATGTCCTGGTCCATGAGATCGGCCACCATTTCGGACTGTCGGACGAGGGCATGGAGGAGATCGAGGCCAGCGTTCAGTAAGTCCCGGACCGACCTTCAGCAGACTTTCATTTCCAGAGGAAGCGACACCATGCGCCACAAGCCGTGCCTGCAATCATCCGACGTTCACCGCATGGCCGCCGCCTGCCGTGCCGAGGCCGAAAAGCGGAAATGGAACGTCACCGTCGCAATCGTCGACGACGCCGGCGTCCTGCTCTATCTCGACCGCATGGACGGCGCGGCCTCAACCACCGCGGAAGTCGCGACCCTGAAGGCGAAAACCTCGGCGATCACCCGGCGTCCGTCCAAATTCTGGGAGGACCGCATCAAGGAACGTCCGGCGTTCATGAATTTTCCGGGCGTGCTGCAGATCCAGGGCGCGCTGCCGATCATGTACGAGGGCGAATGCGTCGGCGCGATCGGCGTGTCGGGCGTGCAGTCGCACGAGGACGAGGAGATCGCCCGGGTCGGGATCGAGGCGCTGGGCTGATTGGCCTTCCGGTCGCGTTCCGGGAGCGCGACCGCACTCGCCAAGCGTGCAGCCGGAACATATATGCCACTGGCGCAGGTCCCGCGGTCTTGACCAAATCCCGGGCTGGCTGCATGACAAGACCAATTCCAGGCTGCCTTGGCGGCTCCCCAAAGGGTTACGACACGATGGAAAAGTTCACGGTGCTGGAGGGCGTCGCCGCGCCCCTGAAGGTGGTCAATGTCGACACCGACATGATCATCCCGAAGCAATATCTGAAAACGATCAAACGCACCGGCCTCGGCAAGGGCTTGTTCTCCGAAAAGCGCTTCAATGACGACGGCAGCGAGAACCCGGATTTCGTGCTCAACAAGCCGGCCTATCGCAATGCCAAGATTCTGGTGGCCGGCGACAATTTCGGCTGCGGCTCCTCGCGCGAACACGCGCCATGGGCGCTGCTCGATTACGGGATCCGCTGCGTGATCTCGACCTCGTTCGGCGACATCTTCTACAACAACAGCTTCAAGAACGGCGTTCTGCCGATCCGCGTCACGCCCGAGCAGCTGGAAAAGCTATTCGACGATGCCGAGCGCGGCGCCAATGCGACGCTGACGATCGACCTCGAGAAGCAGGAAATCCGCGGCCCCGACGGCGGCGTGATCAAGTTCGAGATCGACGCGCACCGCAAGCATTGCCTTCTCAACGGGCTCGACGACATCGGGCTCACGATGGTGAAGAAGGACAAGATCGACAGCTTCGAGAAGAAGGTCGGCGAAGAACGGCCGTGGATGTGAGCTGAGGCAAAGCCTCCTGCCCCGTAGCCCGGATGAGCGAAGCGAAATCCGGGATGTCCGGTCCCGCCGGATCTGCATTGATAGGATTGGTCATGGCCGGGCTTGACCCGGCCATCCGTCCAACTTCGCAACAGTGGTTTTGTTTCGATGGATGCGCGGGTCAAGCCCGCGCAAGACCGCGTATCGTCATCGCGTCCGCGTCAGTGCCAGCCAGACGCCGCCGCCGATCAAAAACGCACCGCTCAGCCGCGACACCAGCCGCACCCGCGCCTGCGTAAACATCGTCCGCGCGCGGCAGGTAAGGATCGCATAGGCGCCGTCCGTCACGGCGGCCGTGAGCATCGCGATCAGGCCAAGCACGATCACCTGCGCAACATAATTGCCGGACGGATCGACAAATTGCGGGATGAAGGCGCCGAAGAAGATCAGCACTTTCGGATTGGACAGCATCACCAGAAAGCCCTGCAGGAAGAAGCCGCCGCGCGGCCGCTTCGTCTGGCCCGGATCGTCCAGCCGCCCGGTCGAACGGAACATCTTGATCCCGATCCAGACCAGATAGGTTGCGCCGAGAAACCGGATCCAGTCGAACCAGACACCCATGGTCTCGATCACCGAGGCGAGACCGACCGCCAGCACCCCGACGAAGACCGCAAGTCCGGCCTGCGTGCCCGCGACATTGGCAAGGCCCGCGCGGGTGCCGTGGGTCAGCGAATTGGCGACGATCAGCGTCACCGTCGGGCCCGGCACCAGCGTGAACACGATGCAGGCGAGAAGATAGGCAGCGAAGAGTTCGAGGGACATCGTCAAGCTTCCTACAAGCTGGCGCTCTCTTGTCCCGGACGCGGTGCAGCACAAAGCGCAGCGAAGTGATGCACTGCAGAGCCGGGACCCATGGCACTAAACTCGATCCGTGGATGGATGGGTCCCGGTACAGCAGCGCGGTACTTCGCACCGCGCCGCGCCCGGGACACGAGAGCGGTACGACTCATTGCCGCGCCGCGATGGCATCCGCGATCGCCACGGTGCGCCGCGCGATATCGGCGTGCATGCGTTCCACCATGCGGCCGTCGAGCATGATCGCGCCCTTGTCGGCGTTTTCGGGGAGATTGAAGGCGGCGATGAACTTGCGCGCCTGCGCGATCTCTGCCTCGTCCGGCGAGAACGCGCGGTTGCACGGCTCGATCTGATTCGGATGGATCAGCGTCTTGCCGTCCATGCCGAGATCGCGGCCCTGCTGGCATTCGGCGACAAAGCCCTCGGCATTGCCGATGTCGTTGAAGACACCATCGAGGATGGCGAGGCCATAGGCGCGCGCGGCCAGCACGCAGGTCGTCAGCCATGGCAGCATCGGCGCACGTCCGGGAAGAAGCCGCGCCGATGTTTCCTTGGCGAGATCGTTGGTGCCGAGCACGAAGCCCGCGAGCCTCGTCTCGGAATCCTTCGCCGCCGCGGCGATATCGACGATGTTGAGGATCGCCGCCGGGGTCTCGATCATCGCCCATATCCGGATCCGATGATCGGCCTTCATGTCCAGGAGGCGCTGCCCGAGCATCTCGAGCTGCGCCGACGAGGCGACTTTCGGCACGAGGATCGCGTCCGGCGCCGCAAGCGCTGCTGCCGTCAGGTCGTCCGAATGCCACGGCGTGTCGATGCCGTTGATGCGGATGAAGACATCGCGCGCACCGAAGCCGCCCTGCTTGACCGCAGCGGCAACCTGCTCGCGCGCGGCCACCTTGGCATCGGGCGCGACCGCATCCTCGAGATCGATGATCACGCCGTCGACCGGCAACGTCCGCGCCTTGTCGATGGCGCGTGCATTCGAGCCCGGCATGTAAAGAACGGAGCGGCGCGGTCGGATCGTCATTGTTCCCCCTTGGTCCCCGCAAAGCCTAGCGAGACCGCCCATCTCATGCCAGCGTAAGGCATGGGCGACAATGGTCGAAAGAGCATAAGCGATCGCTGGCTTGCGGGGGTCGATGGCTGCCGCGGCGGCTGGATGATGGCACTGGTCCGCGCCGATGGCGGCGACGCCGTACTTCGCCTCGTGTCCCGGTTCGCCGATGTGCTGGACGCTCCGGAGCAACCTGCGGTGATCGCGGTGGACATGCCGATCGGCTTGCCCGAGCGCACCGGCTATGGCGGACGCGCCGCCGAAAATGCGGTTCGTCCGCTTCTCGGCGGACGGCAATCGGCGGTGTTTTCGGTCCCCTCGCGCGCGGCGCTTGCGGAGACCGATTACCGCGCGGCCTGCAATGTCGCGCTGGCGACCTCGGATCCGCCGCGCAAGATTTCAAAGCAGCTGTTCATGATCGCGCCGAAGATCCGCGAGGTCGATGCCTGCCTGCGCGGCGATCCGGCGGCTGCCGCCCGCGTCTTCGAGGTGCATCCGGAGGTCGCATTCTGGCGGCTCAACGCGGGAGAGGCGCTGACCGAGCCGAAGAAGATCAAGGGTCGCCCCTACGAGCCCGGACTTGTGTTGCGACGAGAACTCCTGATCGCCGCCGGCCTGCCGCGCGGAGTGGTGGAAACCGCGCCGCCGCCCGGAGCCGGGCCGGACGACGTGCTCGACGCCCTGGTCTGCGCCGCAATCGCCAGACGGATTCATGCGCGGATTGCGGAACCTTTCCCCGACCCGCCACCGGTCGATGCGTATGGCTTGCCGATGGCGATCTGGGCGTGAATAAGAAGCGTCCATTCCGGAACCTTCGCGTCGCTCGGTGCGCGCGCCTCGGAATGACAGACAGAAAGCGAGTGCTCCATGCCTTTCCCCGATCGCCTCGTCGACGGCTATACCGCGTTCCTCGGCGGACGCCTGCGGGAGGAGCAGAACCGCTACCGCGAACTCGCCGAAGGCGGGCAGTCCCCGGAGATCATGGTAATCGGCTGCTGCGATTCGCGGGTCTCACCCGAGGTGATCTTCGACGCGCGCCCCGGCGAATTATTCGTGGTGCGCAACGTGGCCAACCTCGTGCCGCCCTATGCGCCGGACGGTCAGGCGCATGGCGTATCGGCGGCGCTGGAATTCGCGGTGCAGGCGCTGCGCGTCAAGCATATCGTGGTGCTCGGCCACGCCCAGTGCGGCGGCATCCGCGCCTATGCGGAGGAAACCGCGCCGCTGTCGCCCGGCGATTTCATCGGCAACTGGATGTCGCTGATCGCGCCGGCCGCGAAGGCCGTCGGCCCGCGCGCCGATGCGCCGATGGATCGCTATCTCGCCCGGCTCGAGCAGATCTCGATGGTCAAGACGCTCGATAACCTGATGACGTTTCCGTGCGTGCGCATTCTGGTCGAGCGCGGCAAGCTGCAACTGCATGCCGCCTATTTCGGCGTGGCGACCGGCGCGCTGTCGGTGCTCGATCGTGACAGCGGAGAATTCGTGCCGGTGGCGAAGGCCGCGCACGCCGAGGTGCTGGCGGAGCCGCGGTTTTAGAGACGATACGGCGGGGATCGATCAAGCGTCATTCCGGGGCGGCGCGAAGCGCCGAACCCGGAATCTATACGCCGCAGCGGTGGTGATGGATTCCGGGCCCGCCGCTTCGCGGCGTCCCGGAATGACCATAGCTTACGCCGCTTTCTTCTTCGCCGTGATCAGCTTGCGATTGATCAGGCTCTCGGCGATCTGGATCGCGTTGAGCGCTGCGCCCTTGCGCAGGTTGTCCGACACGCACCACAGCGCGAGGCCGTGCTCGACGGTCGGGTCCTCGCGGATACGGCTGACATAGGTCGCGTCGTCGCCCGCCGCCTCATACGGCGTCGCGTAGCCGCCGTTTTCGCGCTTGTCGACGACGAGGACACCCGGTGCATTGCGCAGGATCTCCTGCGCCTGGTCGGCGGTGATCTCGTTCTCGAATTCGATGTTCACCGCTTCCGAGTGACCGATGAACACCGGCACCCGCACGCAGGTGGCGGTCAGCTTGATCTTCGGATCGAGGATCTTCTTGGTCTCCGCCATCATCTTCCACTCTTCCTTGGTGAAGCCGTCTTCCATGAAGACGTCGATGTGCGGGATGACGTTGAAGGCGATGCGCTTGGTGAATTTCTTCACTTCGAGTTCGCCGAGCGAATAGACCGCCTTGGTCTGGCGGTCGAGTTCGTCCATGCCGTCCTTGCCGGCGCCTGACACCGATTGGTAGGTCGAGACCACCACGCGCTTGATCTTGGCCACGTCATGCAGCGGCTTCAGCACGACGACCAGCTGCGCCGTCGAGCAGTTCGGATTGGCGATGATGCCCTTCTTGCGGAAGTCGGCGATGGCGTCGGCATTCACCTCCGGCACGACCAGCGGCACGTCTGGGTCCATGCGCCACTGCGAGGAATTGTCGATCACCACTGCGCCCTGCGCCGCGATCTTCGGTGACCATTCCTTCGACACAGAACCGCCGGCCGACATCAGGCAAATATCGGTGTCGGAGAAATCGTAATGCTCGAGGGCGGTGGCTTTCAGCGTTTTGTCGCCGAACGAAACCTCGACGCCCTGCGACCGGCGCGAGGCAATGGCCACGACCTCGTCGGCGGGAAACCGCCGCTCGGCCAGAATATCGAGCATTTCGCGGCCCACGTTACCCGTGGCGCCGACTACCGCGACCTTGTAACCCATCGTTCACTCTCCGAGGGAAAATTGCCGGTATTTCGCTGCTGCAGAAACCCGAACGGAGGCGCTTCTAAGCGAGAAACACAGCCATGACAACGCCGGCCTGAAAGGCCGTCGAGGGAGGCTGTTTTTGGGGTTCGTTTCATCGCCGTCCGGGGCCGGAAGCGCCCGGCCGCAGCCATTCGCGCGTGCCATCGGCAGCACCACCAACAACAATACCAGTCTGCAGCCGCGCGTTGCGGCGCTGCGCGGCGGCCTGCGCCGGCAGCTGTCGGTGCTGTGGCTGCGCGCCCGATTGCTGCTTGATCGGGATATCCGGTTCGAGCGCGCGGGCAAGGCGGTCGTCGCCGGCTTCGACCGGATCGGCCAGGCGATCGAAGCCCTGAGCTGGCGGGCGGCCGGACCGGCCATCCGGGCGATCGAATGGCGCCGCGTCGCGCTTGTCGCCAGCGAGCCTTTCGTACTGCCGACGGAACTCCGTGCCGCGCTGGTGCGGATTCTCGCCTATCTGTGCGGGATCGGCGCATTGTCGCTGCTCGCGGCTGGATTGTTCAAGGAGCGACCGGTTCCCGAGACGATCGATCAGCCGATCCGGCCGGCCTGGATCGATATCGACAAGCCGTGGCCGGCGTTCCAGCTCGCCGCACCGGGCTTCAGCGAGGAGGACGCGCATTATGCGATCCGCCGGCATGCCGAAGGCGGCGGGCGCAAGGACACGTTGTCGTTCGGCGAACTCGGCCGGACCCAGCACTTCATGAGTTTCGAGATCTACCGTGCCGGCGACGAGCTCAAGGAATTCGGCAACGCTGCCGAAGATGTCCGCGCGCTGGCGGCCGAATACGGGCGCGTCAGCACCATGAACAGCGCCCTGCCGATTCCGTCCAAATTCGGCAAGTTCCAAACATTCGAATTCGCGATCGGACCGTTCAACAGCTACAATTGCGTCGGCTTCGCCCGCAACTTCGACGCCCCGCGCGTGCAGATCGCGGGCCTGTCATGCAACATGAATCTGCTGGTGGACCGCGCGCTGACGTCCTGCGCGCTCGACCGTTTGACGTTGATGTCGGCGGGCAGCGATTCGGATATCGCGCGGCTGTTCGCCAAGGCCGAACTCAAGCGCAGCTTCTGCGGCCTGCGCGATCACCTGCTGTACGCAACGCCCAAGCGTCCCGGTGACGTCACCCACGCCGCGGCGCCCAAGCCGCGCCTGCGCGGCACCATCACGCGGTAACGCCGCGTCGCGCCTCAGCCGATGGAAATCCCGATCCGGTGGATCGGGTTGGCGCCATAGCCTTCCGGATTCCAGAGGTTGGGCGCGAACGGCTGCGATACGCCACGGCTGTCGGTCGCGCGCGCGGCGATTTCGAAATAGCCGTCCGACGGCAGCATTACCCGCGCGGTCCAGCGCTGCCAATCATAGCGATTGCGGGGCGCATCGAGCGCTGCCGCCTGCCAAGTCGCGCCGCAGTCGATCGACACATTGACTGCATCGACCGTGTGATCGCCGGCCCATGCCGCACCGCGCACCACGATCTCGCGGGTGCCCGCGGCAAAGTGCGTCTTCTCCGCGGGACTGGTGATGATCGATCGCACCGGCATCGATTCCAGATCCCTGAAATTCGACGGATCGACAGGTGCGCCCGGCTCGATTGGCGTGATCGGCACGCGATAGGACGTTCCGCCCATGCCGGTGCCGTCATGCACGCGATCGCGAATCCAGATCCGGGTCAGCCACTTGGTCGAGAGCGAGGCCGGCCATCCGCCGATCACCAGCCGGAGCGGGAAGCCGTGGATGTTGTCGAGCGGTTTGCCGTTCATGGCGAAGGCGATGAGATTGTGCTCTTCCATCAGCTTCGCGATCGGGACGCCGCGCGACATCGCCTGTGTGTCGGTGTCGCCGCTGATATGCGGATCGGCGCCGAAATGTCCGCTGAACATTGCCGACGGTTTCAGGCCTGCGGCTTTCACAACGTCGGCGACACGCACGCCGGTCCATTCGGCGCATCCGACGCCGCCGTTGGTCCAGCGCACGCCTGGCACCGGCGGATCGAAGAACGAGCGGCCATTGCCGCCGCATTCAATCACCATGCGCAACGTGACGGCTTCGAATTTCGTCTTGAGGTCGCGAAGCGACAGCGCCAGCGGGTTGTGCACCTCGCCGTCGATCGTCACCGTCCAGTTATCGGGATCGGCCGGGGGGACGGGCGTCAGGCCATTATTGCGGATGAAGAACTTGGCCGTCGGCGTGGTGTCGTCATCGAGCAGGCTTTCCGGCGTCTCCACGACCAGCGGCACGTCGCCAAGCACGGCAAGCCGTTCGTTCTTTTCCGCAATATCCAGCATCGTCTCCTCAACAGGCCGCACGCGGCAGCCGGTGATCATCATTTCGCCGCCGTGAAGCGCGGGGTCAACCCGCAGCGGCCTTCGGACGCGGGATAGTCGGGAACGTGTCTATTTCGTGAAAGGATTTTTCCAACCACCGCCGGCCGCAGGGGCCCGCGGAGGATAAGTTTTCTCCAGATAGTCGAGCACCAGTTTGCGATCTTCACCTTCGATATTCGCCATGCCGTGCTTGTCGATCATCAGCTGAAACGATTCTTCCCACTGACGACGGTTGAGACCCTGCGCAGCGACAAGCTTGAAGTTGTGGCAGGCGGTGCAGAGATAAAAAGTTTCGTCGCGTCCCGGCGCATCCGGAAATTCTTCCGGCGTTTCTTCGCGCGGCACGAATTGCTTCTGCTGATGAAGCTGCGCGACCGCAGGCGACGACATCATGCCCGCTGCCAGCACGGCGACGAGGACGGAACGCCGCCGCGCAAGTTGCGCGACGGCGTAGAATGCATTGCCAAGACGCATGCGCTCAGCCCACCAGGACCGCGATCCGGTGCATGGCGTTGCCGCCATAACCCTGCGGATTCCAGTCGCCGGTGACATGCGGCTGCATGGCGCCGTTGGAGTCGGTCGCACGCACCCAGATCTCGTAATAGCCGTCGGTCGGGAAATCGACCGACGCCGTCCAGCGCTGCCAGTCGTATTTGTTCTTCGGCTGGCCGAGGTTGGCCGGCCGCCAATGAGCGCCGTAGTCGGTGGAGACATCCACCGCCTTCACGGTGTTGTCGCCGGCCCAGGACGCGCCACGCAGATCGAGCTTTCGCGTGCCGGCCGCGAGCTTGGTGCCGTTCGCCGGATTGGTAATGATCGAACGGACCGGCATCGACTCCAGGATCTTGAAGTTCTTCGGATCGCCCTTGTCGCCCGGAATCATCGGCTTGATCGGCGTGCGATAGGAGAATTCGGTCATGCCCGGACCGTCATGCTCCCTGTCGCGGATCCAGATCCGGCTCAGCCATTTCTGCGAAGTCGATCCGGTCCAACCCGGAAAGAACAGCCGTACCGGGCCGCCGTGAATGTTCGGCAGCGGCTGACCGTTCATGGCGAACACGATCAGGCTGTTGGGGTCCATCGCCTTGGCGATTCGCACGCCGCGCGATAGCGGCACGCGCTTCGGATCGCCGGAGAGATGCTGGTCGACGCCGTAATGCGCGGTGTAGATGCCGGACGATTTCAGCTCGGCCATCTTCAGGACCTCGGCAAGCGGCACGCCGGTCCATTCGGCACAGCCCGCGCCGCCGTTGGTCCATTGATTGCCGCGCGCCGGCGGATTGAAGCCGGACCGGCCGTTGCCGCCGCATTCCAGGACCGCGCGCATCGTGACCGGCTTGAACTTGGACTTGATCTCGCCGAGCGTGATCTTCAGCGGCTTGTTGACCTCGCCGTCGATGGTGATCTCCCACTTGTCGGGGTCTTTCGCCTCTTCCGGAATCTGGCCGTTGTTGCGGATGTAGAACTTGCCGAACGGCGTGGTGTCGTCGTCGAGCAATTCCGCCGGCGTCTCCGCCACCAGCGGCCGGTCGCCAAGCAGGGTCAGCCCGGGATCCTTTCCGGGAAATTCGAACGGCTTCGGCCCCTTGTCCGCCGCCGCAGCGGGTGCCGCCGGCTTGTCCTGCGCCATCGCGGCGGGAATCAGCCCGGCCGGCATATTGGCGGCAAACGGAATGGAGCCACCGACCGCGACGCCCATCGCTGCAAGGCCGGCGCCACCGAGAAATCCGCGACGGTCCACGCCGGTCTTGCGGCCGAAGGCCACCGCGTCCGCGCGTTCCGGATCGTCCGCATACAGTTCTTCAATCGATCGCTCGATCTTGGCCATTGTCATTCCTCCCGGCATCATCATGCCTTTCAGTCTGCGCAGCGCCGCCGCGCCACGCATTCAACAACCGTAATACGTGGGGCTGCGTGGTCAATCGGCCACAATGGCGGCTTTCGGACGCGCCGCGGCCATATCGCGGTCCGGAAGGCCTGTTGCAGTGAACCAAAGCGGCGTAAACTGAGTTGAAACCGGAATCGGGCTAAAGGACGGACATGCGCCCTACTCTGTTTGCAACTCTGGCGGCGACCGCGATCGGCGGCGCGCTGCTCATGACCTCCGGGACCGCTGACGCCCAGACCCGGAAACGGTCGTCGGACGACATGTTCTTCTATACCTCGCAGCAGCGGGAATATCGGCATCGGCCGCGCCCGCGCGTCGTGGTGCAGTCACGCTCCTATCTCGATCCCGGGCCGGAATTGCTGCCGGGCGAGTACAAGTATCGCGAATATGCCGAGCCCTATGGCTATTCGGCGCTCGACAACGCCTATCCGAATCTCACCTGGAACCGGAACCCGTTCAACACGCCGTGGGACACGCCGGGCGGCCGCCCGTGGCCGGGCCGGATCGACTGGTGGTGAGGGCAGCTCGGCTTCGGCGCCTGACGGTACGAATAAAAAAAGCGCGGGTCTGACCCGCGCTTTTTCGTTTCCGAGCCCCGGCGAATCACATCCCTCCACGCTCGAACGCCGCCCAGACCCCATCCTCGCCATCCCAGGAGCCGCGACTCGCGCCTTTGGAATATTCGGTGGCACGCTGCTCGAAAAAGTTGGCGTGCTCCACGCCGTTGAGGATTTCGACCAGCCACGGCAGCGGATGCGGCCTGACCTGCCGGTAGCCGCTCTCGCCCTGCTCGAAATATCCGAACACGGTTGGCAGCCGGAGCTGGGTCAGCCGCCAGTCGGCGACGTAGCGGACATAGGACTGGATGTCCGGCGCTGTCATACCCTCGACCGGCCCGAGCGCGAAGGCGAGATCGACGAAGTTCTCCTCCAGCCTCACCATCGTTCTGGCAACATCGACAATGTCGTCGCGCACCGCCGGCGTGACCGCGCCGGTCTCCCGGTCCCATTCGTGAAACAGCTTGATGATGCCCTCGCAATGCAGGCTTTCGTCGCGCACCGACCAACTCACGATCTGGCCCATGCCGTTCATCTTGTTGTGGCGCGGGAAGTTGAGCAGCATGGCAAAGCTTGCGAACAGCGCCATGCCTTCGGTGAAGGCGCCGAACATCGCCAGCGTGCGCGCGACATCGGCGACGGTGTCGACGCCGAATGCATGCATGTAATCGGCTTTGGCGCGCATCTCGCCATAATCGCGGAAAGCCTCGAATTCGGCCTTCGGCATGCCGAGCGTCTTGAGAAGAAGCGCGTAGGCATCGATATGGACCGTCTCCATGTTGGTGAAGGCGGCCATCATCATCTGCACGGTGAGCGGTTGAAAGATCGGGATATAGCGCTTGAGATAATTGTCGCCGACCTCGATGTCCGACTGGGTGAAGAAGCGAAAGATCTGGGTCAGCAGGTCGCGCTCGCTCGGCGTGACGCGGTCGGACGCCCAATCCTTGATGTCGGCGCCGAGCGGCACCTCCTCGCCCATCCAGTGAGTCTGCTGCTGACGCTTCCAGAAATCATAGGCCCAAGCATAACGATCGACGTCGTAGGTGCCGGTGGATTCGAGCAGGCCGACACGACCCTTGCCGATCAGACTGCGCGGATCGAGATTTGCAAGATCCATCGGCGCGGCGGCTTCTAGATCGATCACTGACATGCGAGGCACTCCTCGTAGTCGGTCGGGGCCGAAGCCGGCCCTGGTACCGACGGCATCTCGCTCGACGACAGTTTGCCGGCGAAGGCCGCGCGCGAGATCGACTTGGAGCGGCAGTAATAGAGGCTCTTCACGCCGCGCTTCCACGCCGTCCAGTGCAGCATGTGCAGATCCCATTTGTCGACGTCGGCGGGGATATAGAGATTGAGCGACTGGCTCTGGCAGACGAACGGGGTGCGGTCGGCGGCGAGATCGATCAGCCACCGCTGGTCGATCTCGAAGGCGGTGCGGAACAGCATCTTTTCATGCGGGCTCAGCACATCGAGATGCGCGACCGAGCCTTCATGCGCGATGATCGATTGCCAAACCTCCGAGGTGTCAGCGCCCTTCGCCGCCAGCACCTTGACCAGATACGGATTGCGCACCGAGAAGGCGCCCGACAATGTCTTGTGCGTGTAGATATTCGCCGGAATAGGCTCGACGCAGGCGCTGGTCCCGCCGCAGATGATACTGATCGATGCCGTCGGCGCGATCGCCAGCTTGTGCGAAAACCGCGCCTGCACCCCGCGTTCGGCCGCGTCGGGGCAGGGTCCGCGCTCCTTCGCCAGCAACACTGAAGCGGCGTCGGCATCGCGGCGGATTTTTCGGAACATCTTGAAGTTCCAGGATTTCGCCATCGCGCTTTCGAACGGAATGCCCTGCGCCTGCAGGAAGGAGTGAAAGCCCATTACGCCAAGGCCGACCGAGCGCTCGCGCGACGCCGCGTAGCGTGCTCGCTTCATGCCGTCCGGTGCCACCGTGATGAAATGCGTCAGCACATTGTCGAGGAACCGCATGACGTCCTCGATGAAACCCGGCGCGTCGCACCATTGGTGCCAGGTTTCCAGATTGAGTGACGACAGGCAGCACACCGCAGTGCGTTCCTCGTCAAGATGATCGACGCCGGTTGGCAAGGTGATCTCGCTGCACAGGTTCGAGGTCGAGACCTTGAGGCCAAGCTCGCGCTGGTGCTTGGGCAGCGCACGATTCACCGTATCGATGAACAGAAGATATGGCTCGCCGGTCTGCAACCGCGTCTCGAGAATACGTTGCCAGAGCTGGCGCGCATTCACCTCGCGCATCGTCTCGCCGCTCTTGGGGCTGCGCAGCGCGAACATCTTGCCGGCCTTCACCGCCTCCATGAACTCGTCGGTGACGTTGAGGCCGTGATGCAGATTGAGGCCTTTGCGGTTGAAGTCGCCGGACGCCTTGCGGATCTCCAGGAACTCCTCGATCTCTGGGTGGTGGATGTCGAGATAGACCGCGGCCGACCCGCGCCGCAGCGAACCCTGCGAGATGGCGAGCGTCAGCCCGTCCATCACATGGATGAACGGGATGATCCCGGAGGTCTCGCCGCCCTTCACCTTCTCGCCGATGGAGCGGACATGGCCCCAATAGGTGCCGATGCCGCCGCCGTTCGAGGCCAACCAGACATTCTCGTTCCAGGTGCCGACAATGCCTTCGAGCGAATCGCTGACCGAGTTCAGGAAACACGAGATCGGCAGGCCGCGCGTGGTGCCGCCGTTGGAAAGCACCGGCGTCGCCGGCATGAACCAGAGCCTCGACATCGCATCGTAAAGCCGTTGCGCATGGCCGATGTCATCGGCGAAGGCGCAGGCGACGCGCGCGAACATGTCCTGATAGCTTTCGCCAGCCAGCAGGTAGCGATCGTTGAGCGTCGCCTTGCCGAACGCGGTCAGCAGATCGTCTCGGCCGCGGTCGAGCGTCAGATCGGACGGTTGCGGCGGGGGAGCGAATGGCGCCGGAATCGGCTCCCGCGTCGGTTGCGGCATCGGTAGGTCTGGCGCGCCGCCGCGCAACACCTGAAGCGACAGGTCGCGCAGCCCGGCATTGATGGCGGCGCGGTGATTGACCGGGACGATGTCGCCGCGGCGATCGAAGTCATAGGCAAGCTCAGGCATCGAAAAACCCCGTGATGCTGGGGCGGATGCCAGGCTGCGGCTTGCGGAAAAACCGGAACGCACAGGGCGCCCGGGTGCAAGCGTCGCACCGGGGCACCCCGCCCGAGGACGTGTCATTGATTACGGCAGGTCTCCTGGCTCGCGGGTCGTGGCGGCTTGCCGGGCCTTCCCGATGCATTCGCGCATCAGTGGCCGAATTGGCAGCCGCTCGCCGCTTACAGTTGCGGGGGCAGCCCCGGTTTTGCCGACGCATGATCCCGAAAAGTGGAAACCACTTTTCGGAATAAGATCATGCGCAAGGATGGCGCACCGGGTTCCCTCTTAGCCCTGCGATCCCAATATTATGGGATCACAGAGACCGTAATCACTATATATGGTAGCCTGCCGACTTGAGTCGTCAAGCGAATTGTTTGGCCGCGGCGCTTACGCCATGGCCTTCTCGATCTCCTCGGCGATGGCGTCGCCCATCTCGCCGGTGCTGACGGTCTTCTCGCCCTTCGCCGCGATATCCGCGGTGCGCAGACCCTTCGCGAGCACGGCCGAGATCGCTGAATCCACCAGGTCGGCTTCCTTGCCCATGCCGAACGAATAGCGCAGCGCCATCCCGAACGAGGCGATCATCGCGATCGGATTGGCGATGCCCTTGCCGGCGATGTCCGGCGCCGAACCATGCACCGGCTCGTACAGCGCCTTGCGCTTCCCCGTCTTCGGATTGACCTCGCCGAGCGACGCCGACGCCAGCATGCCGAGCGAGCCGGTCAGCATCGCGGCGATGTCGGACAGCATGTCGCCGAACAGATTGTCGGTGACCACCACGTCGAACTGCTTCGGGTTCTTCACGAGCTGCATGCCGCCGGAATCCGCCAGCTGGCTTTCGAACTGCACGTCCTTGAATTCGCGCGCGTGCAGGTCGGTGATCACCTCGTTCCAGAGCACGCCCGTCTTCATGACGTTGCGCTTCTCCATCGAGGTGACCTTGTTGCGGCGCTGGCGCGCCAGCTCGAAGGCGACGCGGCCGATGCGCTCGATCTCGTAGGTGTCATAGACCTGCGTATCCACCGCGCGCTTCTGGCCATTACCGAGATCGGTGATGGTCTTCGGCTCGCCGAAATAGACGCCGCCAGTCAGCTCGCGCAGGATCATGATGTCGAGGCCTTCGACCAGCTCGCGCTTGAGCGATGACGCATCCGCCAGCGCCGGATAGGTCACGGCCGGGCGCAGGTTGGCGTAGAGCGCGAGATCCTTGCGCAGGCGCAACAGGCCTGCTTCCGGTCGCACCTCATAGGGAACCTTGTCCCACTGCGGGCCGCCCACCGCGCCGAAGATCACGGCATCGGCGGCCTCGGCCTTCGCCATGGTTTCATCGGTGATCGAGACCTTGTGGGCGTCATAGCAGGCGCCGCCGACCAGCCCTTCCTCATAGGTGAATGTCGCGATCCCCTTCCTGTTGAAGAGGTCGATCAGTTTCTTCACCTCGGCCATGACCTCGGGGCCGATGCCGTCGCCGGGAAGCAGAAGCAGGTTGTAGCTGGCCATAAACGCCTCACAGGATGGGGAACCGGCGGAGTGCTAAAGGGCCGGACCGGAAATGACAAGTCACGGCGGCGGGCTCGAACCGCCGGCCGCCTCACCCCGACAAAGCGTCATCTGGAGGGTGAGATGCAACAGCTGATTACGGTCGTGAAATTTCTACTGCTGGCGTCGATTGCCACTCTTCTGCTCGCGATCGGGGCGAACCTCGTCCTCGGCGTCCGGTCCGGGTTCCTCAGCCTTTTCGTCTCGCTGGCCTCCGGCATTTTCGCTTTCTGGATGATGAGCATCGCCCGGCTCGGGCAGGTCGCCTGCCCGGTCTGCGGCACACTGCAGCCGCAATGGCGCAGGCCTAATTCGCTCCGCCAAACCTTCTGGGGCGGCTGGACCTGCGCCCGATGCGGGACCGAAATGGATCGCGACGGCAACGCGATCGAGCGGAACACCTAACCGCTCTCCTTTCGGGGGGGCGGACAAATCGTCCGGACCCGGAACCCGGAGCGACAAGCACAAGGCTCGCCGCCCCAAGTCCGGGTCCGGCGCTTTGCGAAGGAGGCGATCAGCTGGCCGGCAGGAGGACGCTGTCGATCACATGGATGACGCCATTGGACTGACGCACGTCAGCGATCGTCACCGTCGCCACGCCGCCTTTCTCGTCGGTCAGCGTGATGGTGTTGCCGTTCTTCTTGGCCTGCAGCACGCAGCCGCCAACGGTCTTGACCGGATGCGTGCCCTTGTCATCGGCGATCATCTTGCTGAGCGCCGACGAAAGCGCATTGGCAGCGACGACGTGACAGGTGAGAATCTTTGTCAGCGTCGGCTTGTTCTCGGGCTTCACCAGCGTCTCGACCGTTCCGGCCGGCAACTTGGCGAACGCCGCATTGGTCGGCGCGAACACCGTGAACGGGCCCTTGCCTGACAGCGTGTCGACGAGACCGGCGGCCTTCACGGCGGCGACCAGCGTGGTGTGATCCTTCGAGTTGACCGCATTCTCGACAATGGTCTTGCTCGGCAACATCGGCGCGCCGCCGACCATCGGATTCTTGTCTTGCGCGACGGCACTCGCCGTCAAGGCCAGCGAGGCGACAGCAGCCAGCACAGGGATTCGCTTGAACATGGATCACTCCTTCATGCGTTATTGAAACGGCGGGGACATCCGCCGTGCGGGGACGAGCGACAGTGTTCGTCCGCAACGCGAGGGCTGCGGATCGGCGCACCATGCCGTTCGTTGAGCGCAGGTACGGCGGCTTGGCCGATCGGGTTTCATCAGCGCCTGAAGTTCACAGCCTCGTGAAAGATGATGAATCTTTGAGCGCGCGGTATTTGACCTTTTGCCGATCCCGGGCTTGACGCCATTCGGACGCGGTTCATAACC
>JAEWHY010000362.1 GCA_023387555.1 Pseudomonadota bacterium | reverse complement strand
CATCCTTGCCGGCGCTGTCCTTGTTCTTGGCGCGGAATGAGGTGGTCACGAAGCGCACCGTCGGGAAGCGCGCGGCATCGAACCATTTCGGCTGCTTCAGTTCTTTGTCGATGTCGGGATTGCCGGTATCGGCGCTGGCGACATCGACCGTGACCTCGACGGCGCTGGCGGCCAGATTGTCGGGATCGAATTTCACCGTCGCGGTGAAGGTCTTGAACCGGCCCTTGCTGGGCACGCCCATCTGGCGACCGGTGAAGGTGATGGTGCTCTTGCCGGGATCGACGGTCCATTCCGGCGCGTCGGCCGCCCGCGCTGCGTTCGCGGGAAGCATCAGAGCTGCGCCGGCCAAAAGGAAAGCGCTGAAGGCGAAGCGTCTCGTCATATCGTTCATTGCCGCACTTTCAGGTTTTGTCGGCCGGCGTCCGCAGGCGCGTCGACCAGGGCAGCATACGCCGCAGCACGTCGTCACGCAGCACAAGGTGATGATAGAGCGCGGCCAGAATATGGATGCTCACCAGCACCAGGAGCGTCACGGCCAGCGACAGGTGCACGGCCTTCATGGCTTCTCCGAGCGCCCGATCGACACCAAACGGGCTCGGGATGTGAATGAGGCCGAGGTAGACCACCGGCAGGTTGAGCGCCGAACTCATGATCCAGCCGGTCACCGGCATGACGATCAGCACCGCATAGAGCGCGCCATGCGACAGCGCGGCGAGACGACGCTGCCACTGCGGCATGCCCGAAGGCTGCGGCGGCACCGGATTGACGAGGCGCCATGCCAGCCGCAGCAGGACCACGAGGAAGATCGTCACGCCAACCCACTTGTGCCACGAATAGAATTCGAGCTTGCGGGGACTGAATGGCATGTTGACCATGCTGATCGCGAGCGTGAACGCCGCGATCAGCAGCACCAGTGTCAGCCAGTGCAAGGTACTTGCGACCAGGCCGAAGCGCTCGGCCGTATTCCGTATCAGCATGTGTCAAGCCGGCCGCGGCCGTGCGCCCTCGGAGCCTCAGGACGGATCGTTCGGCCGCTTGGTTTCGAGCTGGATGACGAATTCGACTTCCTCGCCGATCCAGGGAATGAACGCCTTCATGCCGAAATCGGTCCGCTTCAGCTTGCCCTTCGCGGTGAAGCCGTCGATCGTGTATTTCTTCGACAGATGCATGCCGCTCTTGTTGTAGGTCACGTCCATGGTGACCGGATGGGTCACGCCATGCATGGTCAGGTTTCCGGTCATCTTGCCGGTGTTCTCGCCGGTCTTTTCGATCTTGGTGCTTTCGAAATTGATGGTCCGGTGCTTCCAGACGTCGAGTTCAGCTTCGGAGCGGATCCAGTTGTCGCGATAGGCATGATTTGAATCGATGCTCGCGGCTTCGATCTCGACGCTGACCTTGCTGTTGGACGGGTCCTTGCGGTCGAACGTCATTTCCGCCTTGTTGATCTGACGGAACTGGCCCATCACCAGCGAGAAGCCGCCGTGCGACACCGACCAGGTGACCGCAACGTGCTCGAGGTCGACATCGACCTTCTGCGGCTGGGCCTGCGCCATGCCCGCCGGAAACAGCAGCGCGAGCCCGAGCGCCGCTGCGAGCAGCGTGCCGGATGTCCGCACGGATTGAAGATGACCAAACGCCATGGCTGTTGTCCTCCCTCGTCGGCCGGCATTGTTTGCCCGGGCCGCTGATTGTTCTTAGGCGAATCCCCCCGTCATCGCCCGAAGGACGCGCCGGCTTGTTCGCGGCGATTACGGTAACGGATCATCGCACGCCAGACCACAGCTTTCATGTTGCGGGACATTGGCCCATCGCACGATGTGGTTTGCCCAGTCCGGACGGTGGGGGCATCCGCTTGGCCGACCGGCAGAGCGGCGACCGGTTGGCGTGACCCGGCCATTTCAGCCAAACGATAATTCCAGCGCGGGCATCACACCCGCGCCGGAATCGTTTTCATCGAAGAGACCGCGCGCTACTCGGCGGCGGTCGGCAGCGCCCGCTTTTCCCAATGCAGCGCCGCCCGGGTGTGGTCCTGGTCGCCGCCCAGCGCATCGCGCGCATCGGCCCACAGATCGCGCGTGAGCCGGCCGACCGGCGCATCGACCCCGATCTGCTCGGCGAGGTCCGCGGCAATCTTCACGTCCTTGGCAAGGAGGCCGAGGGCGAAGCCGGTTCCGAATACGCCGCTCAGTAAATGCTGCTTGATCAGCATTTCGGAGGCGAAGCTGCGGCCGGTCGAGACATTCACGACGTCGGCAATGACTTCGGGATCAAGGCCGAATTTCCGGCCGACGGTGACAGCCTCGGCTGCTGCCGCGAAGCTGGTCGCCGCCAGGAAATTGTTGAGACACTTCATCGCATGCCCGCAGCCCAGCGAGCCGACCTCGAACAGCTTCGAGCCCATGCAGGCGAGCACAGGCTTTGCGGCCGCGACCGCATCCGGCTCGCCGCCGATCATGATGGCGAGCGAACCGTCCTTGGCGCGTGGCACGCCGCCGGACACCGGCGCATCGACCAGTCTGAGCTGACGCGCGGCGAGATCCTTGCCGAGCGTGCGCGTGCCGACCGGATCGGCCGAACTCATGTCGATCACGATCGCGCCCGTCTTGAGACGGGCGGCGAGGGCGCCGCCCTGCATGGAAAACAAGGCCTCGCGCACCTCTTTTCCGGTCGGCAGCATGGTGACGATCGCATCGCAGGCCTTGCCGAGTTCGGCGAGCTGATCGCTGGCGCGTGCGCCGTGCTCCTGTGCCCAGGTTTTCGCGCGCGCCGGATCGAGGTCGAAGGCCACGACCTCGAAGCCGCCGCGCTTCACATTGGCGGCCATCGGCGCGCCCATATTGCCGATGCCGATGAAGCCGACTGTTTTGATGTTTGTCATGTTCGCCCGCCGTTACTCGAGGCCCATTTGCTTCAGCTTCTCTTCCGCGGCGCGGAACCCTTCGACGCCGCGCGGAATGCCGGAATAGACCATGGCGTGAAGCAGGATTTCCTGAATCTCTTCCTTGGTGACGCCGTTCGCGATCGCGCCCTCGATATGCACCTTCAGTTCGTTGGGCCGCGCCATCGCCACCAGCATGGCGAGGGTGATCATCGAACGGATCTTGCGCGACAGCTTCGGTCGCGTCCATGTCTGGCCGAAGCAATAGGTGGTCACCACATCCTGCAGCGGCCAGATGAAATCGCCGGCGGCTTCGATCTGCCGCTCGGCGCCATCGGCGCCCCACATCGCGCGCCGCACCGCGAGGCCGCGCTTGAAATCGGAATTCTGCGACGCCTGCTTGACGCGACTGCTTTTCGCCTTTGCCTGACTGGGCTTGCTGGAACCGCTCTTCTTTGCCTTGGCCATATGAAAGATCATCCTCCCTGTTTGTCGTGCAATCCCCGTCTTGTTTGACAGGTCAACCAAAAGCACGCGCCGCACATTGCCATTGGCCGGCGGCAAATTGCCGGTAAAACGTGGATCGCCTATACGCAAGGTCAATATCACACTGGCGCTGCCCACGCCGATCACGGTGGGCCGAGCGCTGTCCCGCCAAATCGATTTCAGCAGGCTTCAATGAAGATCGTTCGCATCACCGCTACACCGATGAATGTGCCGCTTCACATCGCGCTGATGGGCATCGACAAGCAGACCTCGCTCGCCGCCTGTTTCGTCGAGGTCGAGACCGATACCGGCATCGTCGGGCATGGACTGACCTCGATCACCGAGGAGGATGTGGTGGCGCAGGTGATCAACGGCGTGATCGCGCCGAACCTGATCGGCGACGACCCGCTGCTGCACGAGCGGATCTGGGAGAAGATCTACTGGACCATCATGCCGCGCGGTCAGACCGGCTACGCGGCCCATGCGCTTGCGGCGGTCGATCTCGCATTGTGGGACATCAAGGGCAAGGCGCTGAACCTTCCGGTCTGGAAACTGCTCGGCGGTGCGCGCCAGCGGGTGCCGGTCTATGCCACCTTCGGCTTCGGCTTTTTCGATCGCGAGCAGCTTGCGGCGGCCGCGAAGAAATGGGTCGCCGACGGCTTCCGCCGGTTGAAGATGACGGTCGCGAGCGAGGCGCTCAAGCACAAGGACGAGCGTCCGGTCATGGATGCAATCCGCGAGGATGCGAAGCGCGTGCAGGCGGTGCGCGAGGCGGTCGGCCCCGATGTGGAGATCTTCATCGACGCCAATTGCAATCTCGATCTCTATCACGCGACCAAGCTGGTGGAGATGATCAGGCCGTACAACATCTCCTTCTTCGAGGAGCCGCTGACGCAGAACGATGTGCCCGGCATGGCGCAGCTGCGCCGCAACAGCGGCATTGCGCTCGCCTGCGGGCAGAACGAGGGACTGATCTATCGATTCCGCGATCTTTTGGCCGCGCAGGCGATCGATTATGCGCAGCCCAATGTCTGCATCACCGGCGGCTTCACGCAGTGCCTGAAGATCGCAGGCCTGGCCGCGTCATACAATGTGTCGGTCGCCAATGGCGGCGCCTGGTCCTATCACAACATGCATCTGCAGGCCGGCGTCGCCAATGGCTCGCTGGTCGAGCATCACTACCTCGCGGTCGAACTCTACAAGACCCTCTATGCCGGCCTGACCATGCCGGAGGATGGCTGGCTGACCCTTCCGGACAGGCCAGGCCTTGGGTTTGAGCCGAACCGCGAGGCGATCCGCGAAATCGCGAAGCTCCCGCTGTCGGCGGGGCGCGCCAAGGGTTAATCCGCGTCAGGGCCTGACATTGCGTGTCGCGCGCTCGCCGTAAAACAGCGTGCCTAAGAAAATGCCGAAGGCGAGGACGATCAGGCCGACGACCATCATGGTTGTTGCGGGCATTGCAGGTCTCCTTCCAATTGCCAAGGAAGGATGCTGCGAGCCGCGAGCGCGGACCTTGCGCTAGCTCAAATCCGAAGAACTGCGCCGGTTAACCGGGTCTTAAGAATTTGGGTCGCAATTTCCGAATCAGGACATTTGCGGAGGGGTGACCATGGCATCCTTGGGACTGAATTCTTCGGAAGACGCGTGCCCGATTCCGGAAAGCCTGTTCGGGCAATTGTATCGGTCGCATCCGCAGGGGCTGCCGGAACTGGTCGCAACCATTCCGTCGCGCACCCGCGCGATGCTTGCGATGTTCTGCTACCGCAGGGCGCATCTGCATGCTCTCAGCCTTGCGATTGCTTCGACCTGCGATGAGACCGATCTGGTCGATGCCGGCGGACGGCCGGGCCAGGCGCTGTTCGAATTGTCGCGCCAGCCCGAAGCCCCGGCCGCGGTGCAGGACGGTGGCCGTCGCAAGATCACGCTCGCCAAGGGGCCGCTCTGGAGCCCGGCGCCGCTTGAGGACGATTACGAAGACTGATCGCAGACCATCGGTCTCAATCATCGGGATGATGACGCGGCGCGGCCAACTCGCGCCGCGTATTTTTTTTGGGTTCCGCGGGAACGACCGCAGCGCCCCTCCGTTGCAGATGCATCGATCCGCTCGCCGGATCTGGGGGAGTTCCGAAACATCGCTGTTGTTGATCGTCGCGGCAATCGCCGCGTCTGCAGCACGTCCGGCTTCCCCCCTCCGGCGACCGGTGCTCACGGATCACAGATGGCGCGCCGTCTGTGATCAGCGACATGGAAATGACGGGGGTAAGATGCGCAAGTCTGCAATCGCTCTGCTGGCCACATCGGCTTTTGTTGTACCGCATGCAGCATCCGCCGCAGATATCGCGCGGCCGGTCTACAAGGCGCCGCCGGCGCCGGTGGTCACGCTGTACGACTGGACCGGCTTCTATGTCGGC
>JAEWHY010000288.1 GCA_023387555.1 Pseudomonadota bacterium | reverse complement strand
CGCTGAGAGCACCGATTGTGTCGCCTCGACCGATTTCTGTTTTCCGCTGGTGGAAGGATAGGACAAGAGGCTGAAGGTCAGGCCCCGCTCATTGAGGCCCTCCAGAACCTTGAAATCCGATATCGAGAGCGGCGCCTGCGGCGTCGGCATGCGCGCGGGCATGGTGACGGCGAGAACGCCGCTGTCGGCTTTGAAGGTCAGGGCCGGATGACCGAGTATCTGCGATGTCGTCTCGAAGCCGGCCGGGAAATAGGAAATCTGATAGGGCAGGTCCACCGTCAATTCCAGCGTTCGCCCGAAATAGTTCTTTCCCGCGGCGTCCTTGTAGGCGAGCGACGTGCACATGATATTCTCCGGGTTGAATCGAAACGCGTTGCGCAGTCGCGCTTCCCTGAAATTCGTCGAGGACGATATCGATTCGGCATCATCTTAAGGCACGGTATCGCGCGATGTCATGGCGCCGAGGACAAAGGCGAGATTGGCCGCGCTGATCAGCACGGCGGCATGGGCGTCGGACTGGGCCTGCCGCGCATCGAGTAGCCCGCTATCGGCCGCAGTCGCGGCCGTCAGGGTGCCGACGCCATTCCTGTAGGAGGCCAGCGCCGCGTTATAGGTAGTCGATGCCGCTGAGGCTAGCGCGCTCGACGCCTTATAGGAAGCGAGCGCCGTGCGCAGCGTATTGCTCGCGATCACGATTTCGGTCACCGCCGCGGTTTGCGTCTGCTCGAACGTGTCCGCCGCCACCGCTGCGCGGGATTGCACGGTTCTAAGCTGAGCGGCCCGCAATCCGCCATCGTAGAGCGGCACGGTTGCGCCGAGCAGCACGCCGGTGCCGTTCGCCTGCTGGCCGATATTCGGCAGACCGTTGACGTTGAAGGAGCCCTGACCGGACGAGTGGCTGCCGGCGATGAAGATCTTGGGCATGAACTCGGCTTCCGCGGCTCGGATATTGGCCCGGCTGGCCCGCAGGGACGAATAGCTCGCCGCCACATCGGGGCGCTGCGCGAGGGCGAGCTTGACCATCGCATCGACCGGCAGATGCACGGCGTCGGGCATAGGCCGCCGACCGGCATCCTTGATCCGCAGGCGCAGCATCGGGTTGACGCCCATCGCGGTGATCAGGGCCTGATAGGCGTCGCGCTGCTGTCCCTCGGCCTGCACGCGGCGCAATTCCGATTGCGCGACCTGCTGGCGCGCTTGCGCCACCTCGACGCTGGTGGCAAGGCCGAGCCCCGCGCGCTGCTCGACCGCGTTGCGGATGGCGATGCTGTTGCCGAGCGTCTCGCGGGCGAGGCGCGCCCGGTCCGCCGCCGCGCCATAGGCATAATAGGAACGGGTGACGTTGAAGATCAGCTTCTGGTGCGAGCCATTGAACAGCATATTGGCGGCGATCGCGCCGTGCTTGGCCGCATCGGCGACCGCGGCGCGCTGCCCGAAGTCGAAGACCAGCCATTGCAGCGCCACCGAGGAGGTGATGCCTTCGGTGGTTGTCTCCAGATAGCGCTGGGTGCCGAGCGGCAGCGGCGAGCGCACGGTCTGGTGCCCGCCGATCGCATTGGCGGTGATGAGCGGCAGATAGGAAACTTCCACCATACCGACCGCCAGCGCCGCCGTGCGTGCGTTCTGCCACGAGATGC
Source organism: Pseudomonadota bacterium (assembly GCA_023387555.1). Classification (GTDB taxonomy): domain Bacteria; phylum Pseudomonadota; class Alphaproteobacteria; order Rhizobiales; family Xanthobacteraceae; genus Pseudorhodoplanes. The sequence continues at coordinate 6,985 of JAEWHY010000288.1, read as the reverse complement.
GGGTGTTCGGGTTGTTACGCTGGGCGATGTCGATCAATTCGGGCAGGCCGTAGGCGCGGTTCGGGTCCACATCCGGCGGCGTCTGCGGCAGCACCGCCAGCGCGGGGTCGGCGGGTATCCGGAAATCCGGCGCGCCGTTGCGTGAGGCGGCCACTGCGTCGGGCGATGGCGGTTTTACCCGCGCGGTCCAGACGCCGTCCTCGTCGCCGTTCGGTACCCATGGCGTGGCCGCATTGGGCGGAGCCATGTTCACGGCATTGGTCGCGCAGGCGGCAAGTCCCAGGAAGGCAAGTCCCAACAGGGCGCCCGCGAACAAGGAGGATTGCCGCGTCCGCATCATCGCGCCGTCGCTGTTTGCAGCCGGTCGAGCCGGGCGAGAAAGGCGTCCGAGGGACCCGACCCCGCGTCGGACGCGGCCTTTGCAAGACGTCGCAATTCGTCGGCGATGTCGGCCAGCGGCTGCCTGCTCAGATAGATGTTGCGGGCGAGCGCCGCGATGTCGCGGCTCGCGGTCCACATCGCGGCCTGGGTCGCCTCTGTCGGCCGAACGGTTTGAGGCTCGAATTCGGAGAGGTTGATGTTGTCGTCGACCTTGCCTGTCTCGCAGATCGCCAGCGCGACCTCCGGGATCGCTCCCCGGCGCTGTTCCGGCGGCAACGCAGCGAGTCGGCCGAGGGCGTCCAGGGCAGTCTGCAATTGACGGCGCGCGGCGCTTCCGACGGAGACCGGCCAGATCCGCGTGAAGATGAGATAAATCACGACATTGCCGAGCAGAATGCCGACGATGCGGTCCCAGCCTGAATCCAGGCTGGTGGTCGGGCCGAAGCCCTGCACCACGGTCAGCAGGAAGGCGAGCGCGATCTGCACGCCGCCATAGGAGATACGCTCCGGGCCGGTCGAAACCCAGGCGCCGACCAGAACGCCGAAAAAGACCAGCACCATCAGCCCGCCGATCGTTTCCAGCATCGGCATGACGAACACGATCGCGCTCATGCCCGCCGCCGCGCCGATCAGGCAGCCGCAAATTCTCAAAGCGAGCTTGTGCACCGTCTCGCCGGTGCTGCCGAGAGCTGCGACATAGCAGGTGATCATCGCGGTATGGATGCCCTGCCAGTCGATCCCGGCATAGATCAGATAGCAGATCACCGCCGCTGCGGTGGTCTTGAGCGCGAAGCGCTGGTAATCCGGGTTGGTAAGCGCATCCGGGGCGAAGAAAGGCTGCTTCGGCGGCGAGGTGACGGGCCCTTCCGGCGCGCCGGCGAGGATGGCGAGCGCGGTCCATGCCTCGCGCTCCGCCTCGCAACCGGCGTCGGCGGCTTGGGCCAGGGGCGGCGGCATGCGCCCGGAATCTATCGCCGCGGATGCATCGCCGATGGCGGCGGCGAGCGCGTCGCGCCGTTTGGCGTCGAGGTCCTGCGGCAGAGCGAAAACCGCGAGCATCAGCCGGTAGGAGGCGCGCACGTCGCGGGCGATCTGCGCGGCCGCCGGCGGCGCCGCGAGATGCAGCAGCTTGACGCTGGCGGCCTGTTTCTCCAGCGCGCAATTGTCGGCGCGCAGCAGCGCATCGAGGCGCTCGCGCGTCGCCGACGCGCCGGATGCGGCGACGTCGGCCGCTGCCGCCGCGAGGCGAGCCAGCAGCGTCTGGCGGAGCAGATGGACCGGCGACAATCCGAGCACCAGATTGAACGGCGCCATCAGCGCCATCGGCATGATCGCCATATAGGCGGCATAGCGCAGGCCGAAGCTCACCACGTCGGCGACGGGCGCCATGTGCACCAGCGTCAGCAGGAAGGCAATCACCAGGGCGATGATGCCGCCGATCTCGCCGAGCTGGCTCGCCGCGCCGATGAACAGGAACACGAAAGAGACGCCGGCGATCGCCAGCAGCCGAAGCGGCGGCGATTCCATGGTTGCGCTGATCAGCGGGATCATGCCGATGACCACGATCGTCACCAACACGATCAGTCCGATGGCAGTGCCGATATTCTGCACGGCGTCCGGCTTCATCAGATAGATGATGAGATAGCAGCTGATCGCCGCTTCCGGCGTCTCGTAGAGCATCGCCGTGGCGGAGACGAAGGCGCAAAGAAGCGCAATCCGCCAGGTGAGCGCTGCCCGGCCCGGAAACGGAGCGAGATCGGCCAATGTCTGCGCCAAGAGGGAGGGAGGCTTATAGGTGGCTGCCTGTGCCATCAGCAGCGTTCGCCATGATAGACGATCGCGACCGCCGACGCCCCGATGCGCATCAGGTTTTCGGGAGGATCGCGCAGGCGGATGCGAACCGGAAATCGTTGCGCGATGCGCACCCAGTTCAGGGATTTCGGAATGAAGGGCAGTCCGCGCGGCAGGTTCACCATATCCTGCGACGCCACGCCCCAGCCGATGCCCTGGACCACGCCGGCGATGTGGACTGAGCGGTCGGCCAGCGCATAGACGCGGGCACAGTCGCCGACCGCGATCGACGGCAATTGGGTTTCGCGGAACGAGGCGTTGGCATACCAGGTTCCGGTATCGATCAGCGTGAACACCGACTGGCCAGGAATTACCACCTCCCCGGTCGAGGTCGTGAGGCCGACTACGCGGCCGTCATGCGGCGCGCGGATTTCGGTATTGGCGAGCGCGCGCTCGGCAATGGCGAGCGCCGCACGTCGCGCCTCCACCAGCGCCTTCGAGGCGTCCAGGGTGTTCACCAGGGTCTTGGCGGCTTCCGCCTGCTTGAGCGCCTGGCCGAGGCTCGTCTGGGCGTCGTCACGGGCGGTGCGTGCGGTGTCGACCTGCTGCGCCGTCACATAGCCGTTCGGCAACAGGGGTTGCAGGCGGCCGAGAGTCTGTTCGGCGAGCGCGAGATTGGTACGAGCGCGCGTTACCTGTTCCGCGGCTATGGCGGCGTTGGATTGCTCGGCGCTGATGGTGCGCTTCTGGGTGTCGTGCGTCGCCTCGGCGAGCCTCAGATCGGCGCGCGCCTGCTCGACGGCGAGGCGAAAGGGCACGGGGTCGATCGTGAGCAGCAGATCGCCCTTGGCGACTTTCTGGTTCTCGGTCACGTCGAGCGTGACGATCCGGCCCGGCACGGTGGATGCGACGTTGACGATGCTCGCGGTCAGGACCGCGTCTTCGGACAAGGGATGGGTGCCGGCCTGTTTCAGATAGTGCCAGCCGGCCACGACCGCGCCGGCGATGGCGATCGCGGTAGCGATCCAGCCGATCAAACTCGATCGATGAGAATAAGCCGAGGACGCCATCGCTCAGCGCCCATAAACCGTAAGCGCGAGCAAGAAGCCGATAATAGCGGCGATGGAGATATAAAGCAGCAGGCGCAACGGCAGCTGTGCGTCGAGACCAATGCGGATTAACAGCATGCGAACCAGAAGGGCGCCGATCACGCCCGCCGCGGAGCATATCAACCAGGAGGGGAAATAGGCGCCGAATAGCGGCGTCGCGGGGCTCATCGGGCCGGTGCAGCCGCCGAGCGAGAGGGCGGCGGAGCCTGATAATCCGGCGGCAAAGAGAGCCGGAGATGATCGCGGCAATCGCCGTTTACGCATCGACGAGCTTCCATTCTCTACGCGGTACTGAACGCACGAATATCAGGAATTTGGCCATCCAACGCCGCCGGCGTTGTTCAATCCGAGCTTTCATTTTCCGGCGATTGTCAGCTATGCGCGGCCAATCCGGGCAGCAGCACGGTAATGCCCGACACCATCATCTCGACGGCGATCGCCAGCAGGATCATGCCCATCAGCCGCGTGGTGATGACCCGCATGGTATTGCTCATGACGGCGCCGATCTGGGCGGCGAAGAACAGCACGATCAGAAGCATGATCAGAATGCTGCCGACGATGGCGGCGATGCCAAGCGTGGTGGCGACTTCCCCGTTATGGGAATAAATGATCAGGGTTGCGATGGTGCCGGGACCGACAACCATCGGGAAAGTGATCGGATAGAAAGCCAGCCCTGAAAGGTTGGTCATCTGCGCCTTTTCCTCGCTGCTGCCCTGATGCGATGAAATCCCGGTGCCGTTCAGCAGCGACCACGCGATTTGCGCCAGCACCGCGCCGCCGGCGACGCGGAACTGATCGACCGTAATGCCGAACAGGCCGATGATCGCCCGGCCTGCCAGCAGGATGACCGCGCACATCACCGCCGAGAAAACGAAAATCTTGACGGCGAGAAACCGCTGCTGTGCGACGGTAAAGCCGGTGGTCAGCGCGAGGAAAATCGGCAGGTTGATGAAAGGGTTCATGATGGCGAAAAACGCCCCGAACGCTTTCATCGATATCGCATAATCCATCTCGCCTCGGCCGGCTTCGGAGTTTCTTTCAGGGGGATTCCGTGCAAGGCGATCGTTGGCAAGGCGATCGTTGGCAACGCGATCGCCGGCAAGGTGGTTTCTGGCAGGCTGACAGAAGCGGTCAGGTTCGAGACCGGCGCTGCCGCGATCGCCCGTGCGTTATTGCGGCGCCTTGGTCGCGTTGACGACCGCCGTGGCGGCCCATTCCTGCGGCGTCACGCCATCCTTGGCGGCCCGCTCGCCGACGATATTCGCCACCGCCGGCGCAACCGCGACGTCCAGGATGATCTCCTCGGCACTGTCAAAGGCATAGGCGGCGCGCACCGCCGCCGACGCGAAGCCGCGGACCCTCGCGGCCTTCTGCTGATCGCTCCACGACGCGTTGGCCGCGACCAGCGGGCAATAGGCGGAGATCAGGCTGTCGACGATCCCGGACGCGACCACGCCGCGGTCGCGCAAGGTGGCAACGACCCGGCTCAACATCGCGGCGCGGTCGACGGCGTTTTCGGTGGCGGCGAGCGGGCCGATCTCGCTGGCCGGGACGGCGGCGGTCGCGGGCGCAAGGGTGGGGCAGGAAAGCGGCTTGGCGAGCGCCTGGCTTCCGACCAGCAGCGATACGCACGCGGCAACGACTAGTCTCATGACAACTCCGGAGAAGGGGACGGTTTTCCACGCGATTGTCGCGCCATTCACGGGGCGGACAACACATCATTGCTAGCGGTGTAATCCGGGGCTGACGCGGAATCAATCCGGGACGGCAAGGGAGGGATCGAACCCCTATTTTTGCTGCGAAGAGAAGGCCCGGCGATTCTCAGAGATTTCCTGATCCACGCCTAGATTACTGATTCACATCAGCACCTTGCAGCTGAGATAGAAAGTATCGCCTAAGCGAGCGAAAAGCCCGAGAACTAGATCAGGCCCGCAATCCGCAGCGTGAAGACTCCCACCGTGCCGGATCCCGGCTGGAGCGCGGGATTGAAGATGACCTGAACGTTGGCTCCGACCTGAAAGAGATTGAAGAAAGTTCGGTTGTAATATGCCTCGGCCACCGTCTCCGAATTGCGGGCGGGCGCGGACAAGAGGGATTGGTTGGTGTAATTCTGCGCGATGCCGATGCCGATCTGGTCCTTCAGGTGAAGGCCGAACGGATTGTTGTATACAACACCGGCGGCGAGCGAAGTCTTGATCTGAGAGATGGACCCGGTCGAATGATTGGCGCGGGCGAACAGCCCCCAATTCGCGTCCAGGTTCTGCACCGCGTTGAACGACCAGCCTTGCGACGAAAAGGGCTGCAAGGAGACGGCGGGCTGCTCATAATAGAGCAGACTGTATTGGCTGGATTGGCTGGCGGGCAGGAAGGAGAATTTCGGCGTCCATTGAGCGTAAAGGAACCAGGCCCACGGGCCCTCTCCAACGTGGTTGAACAAAATCTTGTCGCCGGTGATGTTGTTTGCGTTTTGTGCGCCGCCCACAATTGAAATCGTATCAGTGAGATTGATCTGAGCATAACCGCCCAGGCTATCGGGCACGTAGGCCTGAGAGCCGTTCTGCGCCAAAGCATAATTTACGAAATTCGTGAGTTGGTTGCCGGCATATTGGTTGCCGTCGAAATTGCCAAAGCCGAACTGACCCACGCTAATCTGGAACACATTTCCCGGAAATACGTGTGTGTAGGTCAAGGTCGAAAAATTATACGTATTTGTCGCCGAATCGTTGATTTGAGACAATACGTTCAGGCGGTTCGACATCGACGCGCCGGTCGGGCGCGACCAATACTTGTTATAAGTATAGGAGAATTGCAAAGAGCCTTCTCCGATCGAATCATTGTGGAACATCACCCAATCCGCGTTGGGCGACAGCAGAAACTGGCCCGGGCTCGTTCCCCCGTTCGGCCCGCCCCACTGGATTATGGCGCCCGGCTGAATCTGGTAGGTGAGGCCGATGTCATTCTGAAGCCATTTCTTGAACGCCAGATATTCGGCATGTGGACTCGTCGCGGCCTGACGTTGCGCTTCCTCAGTTTGCACATGGGCCCGCAATCGATCATGCACCTTGCCGGTCCGACGATCCTTGTGCCGTCGCCGCGTGTCTGAATCCGCCTCCGGCGAAGCCGCTTGCGCGACAGGAGCGCCTTGATCTGAATTCTGGCCGCTTTGCTGGGCCATAGCCGGGGCCGCAAAGAGGGCGCACGTCAATATCGTCGCGGTTGAAGCAATCCCTCTCGCGCCAGCCGATATCGAACGCCCGTGCATGTCTTTCCCCAAGTATTGACGCCTTCAAGCGAGGTATCGTCCGCAAACCAAACGGTCAAGCCGCGAGACGGATATGACGAGGTTTTCTCGGACTGTGCGGATTGAACACTATCTGTCTGCTTCGACAGCGATTGATCATGTCGACGCGGGCAATGGTCTTGTTGAAAATGCGTCGATACGATAACGCACGCAAGCCTGTAGGTCTCCTGTCCGTCGGATCATCGATTTAAGCCCAAACGCCGTGTTGAAGGGGAGGTCTGCTACTGCTCTCTTGCAGGGGGGGTATGCAGCCTCAGATGACTCGGCGCGGATTGCGGACGATATGCTCGACTTTACAAAGCTTCCTACGGTCACTTTAGCAATTCGTCACGGACGTTCTTAACGCCTTCAAGGATCATGGAAAAAAATCCAACAGTAAGTCGGGATAGCCAGAAGCTTGGAT
>JAEWHY010000246.1 GCA_023387555.1 Pseudomonadota bacterium | reverse complement strand
GCCGGCGACCGCGAGTGCAGCGGCGAAGCCCGCAATTGATTTGATCGGCAGACGAAGCCGTACAAGGAACATGGCTCGACCTCGGTTTGCGAGGGGTCCCCGGCCCCTCCGCTCTGTCACTGTGCTTTCAAGATCGCTCGGGCGCAAGCCTTTGGTTCGATTGAGGAGAGCGCGATCTCTCAGAGCCGTTGATACGAACATGAGCGCGTTCCGTAAAGCCGCCGCTGACCGGACAGGGGACGTCATCCCCCGATCACAATTAACAAAAAGGCCCTGCGACTTGCCGCAGGGCCGCTACCGGCGCTTGACATCGGGGCTGTTCGCCACCTATCACGCTGGCCGCTGGCACTCTTTTCATGCGAGTGCCAAGTAGCTGCGGTATCAGCATTTTTTCAGGCCTGCAGCCCAAAGCCCGCGAGGAAAACATGGCCAAGACCAAATTCCGCCCCCTGCACGACCGCGTCGTCGTGCGCCGCATCCAAGCCGACGAGAAGACCAAAGGCGGCATCATCATCCCCGACACCGCCAAGGAGAAGCCGCAGGAAGGCGAAGTCGTCGCTGTCGGCCCGGGTGGCCGGGACGAGAGCGGCAAGCTGGTTGCGCTCGACGTGAAGGCCGGCGACCGCGTGTTGTTCGGCAAGTGGTCGGGCACCGAAGTGAAGATCGACGGCGAAGAGCTCCTGATCATGAAGGAGTCCGACATCATGGGCGTGGTCGGCTGATTGCCTCAGTCTCGTCATCCTCAGGCGGCCGCGCCCGCGCGGCCCTCGACGGATGAACGGCCCTGCCCTCCATCCGTTGTTCTTTCGAGGCTCGCCCGACAACCGGTACGCGCGGATCGCGTTCACTGATCCGCGGCGTGCCTCGGGATAACGGACCAACCCAATCCCCCAGGAGAAAAACCTAATGGCTGCCAAGGACGTGAAATTCTCCACCGACGCGCGCGAGCGGATGCTGCGCGGCGTGGACGTGCTCGCCAATGCGGTGAAGGTCACGCTCGGCCCCAAGGGCCGCAACGTGGTGCTCGACAAGTCGTTCGGCGCCCCGCGCATCACCAAGGACGGTGTGACGGTCGCGAAGGACATCGAACTCGAGGACAAGTTCGAGAACATGGGCGCACAGATGGTGCGCGAAGTCGCTTCCAAGACCAACGACCGTGCCGGCGACGGCACCACCACCGCGACCGTGCTGGCTCAGGCGATCGTGCGCGAAGGCGCGAAGTCGGTTGCTGCCGGCATGAACCCGATGGATCTGAAGCGCGGCGTCGACCTCGCGGTCGCGGCCGTGATCAAGGACATCGAGAAGCGCGCCAAGCCGGTGGCTTCGTCCGCCGAAGTCGCCCAGGTCGGCACCATCTCCGCCAACGGCGACCAGACCATCGGCAAGATGATCGCCCAGGCGATGCAGAAGGTCGGCAACGAGGGTGTCATCACCGTTGAAGAGGCCAAGGCGCTCGATACCGAAGTCGAGATCGTCGAGGGCATGCAGTTCGATCGCGGCTATCTGTCGCCGTATTTTGTTACCAACGCCGACAAGATGATCGCCGAGCTCGAGGATGCCTACATCCTCCTGCACGAGAAGAAGCTGTCCGGCCTGCAGGCCATGCTGCCGCTGCTGGAATCGGTGGTGCAGTCGGGCAAGCCGCTCGTCATCATCGCCGAGGACGTCGAGGGTGAAGCGCTCGCGACCCTGGTCGTGAACCGTCTGCGCGGCGGCCTGAAGGTTGCCGCTGTGAAGGCACCGGGCTTCGGCGATCGCCGCAAGGCGATGCTCGAGGACATCGCGATCCTCACCGGCGGCCAGCTGATTTCCGACGACCTCGGCATGAAGCTGGAAAACGTGACCCTCAACATGCTGGGCCGCGCCAAGAAGGTGATCATGGAGAAGGAAAAGACCACGATCGTCAAAGGCGTCGGCAAGAAGGCGGACATCGAGGCGCGCGTTGCCCAGATCAAGGCGCAGATCGAGGAGACCACCTCGGACTACGACAAGGAGAAGCTGCAGGAGCGGCTGGCGAAGCTCGCCGGCGGCGTTGCGATCATCCGTGTCGGCGGCGCGACCGAGATCGAGGTGAAGGAGAAGAAGGATCGCGTCGAGGACGCGCTCAACGCCACCCGCGCGGCGGTCGAGGAAGGCATCGTTCCGGGCGGCGGCACCGCGCTGCTGCGCGCCAAGAAGGCGATCGGCAAGATCCAGAACGACAACTCGGACATCCAGGCCGGCATCAATATCGTGCTGAAGGCGCTGGAAGCCCCGATCCGTCAGATCGCCGAGAACGCCGGCGTCGAAGGCTCGATCGTGGTCGGCAAGATCATGGACAACAAGTCCGAGACTTTCGGCTTCGACGCGCAGAACGAAGACTATGTCGATCTGGTCGAGAAGGGCATCATCGATCCGGTGAAGGTGGTCCGCACCGCGCTGCAGGACGCAGCTTCGGTCGCCGGCCTCCTGATCACCACCGAAGCGATGGTCGCCGAACTGCCGAAGGAAGCGGCGCCGGCGATGCCGGGCGGCGGCGGCATGGGCGGCATGGGTGGCATGGGCTTCTGATCGCGTCACCCGCGTTCAAACACGTGTTACGCAAAGGCGCGGCGCAAGCCGCGCCTTTTTTCTGCGCCCTATCGGCCTTCATGCTAGCATCGTCCCAATTGCGAATTGGCGGAGGTTTGAGGATGCGCGCGCTCTCGTTTGCAGCCCTGGTGCTGATATGCAGCGGCTCTGCCGCGGCCGCGCAAGGCAACGTCCGCTATTTCAACGGCGTGTATGGCTTGCTGGGCGACATCGAGACCGATGCCTTCCTGAAGGAAACCTGCCAGGGTTCCAAGGTCGTCTCCGCCGAGCTGGACGTCTGCCATGCGCTGTTTCCCGGCTCGCCACTGCGCGATCGCTTCGTCGTCACGCTGAAGCCGCAGGGCAACCGGCTGGTCGGTTCGGGCCAGACCCAGGAGGGCAAGCGGCCGGTCAGCGTCGATCTCAGGCGCTCCGCCACCGGCAACAGCTACTCCCTCGAAGGGACCGTGAAGCTCGATAACCAGACGCTGAGCGCGTCCTCCGACGATCTCGCCGATATGAGCGCCAAGGATTTCGAGGAGCAGACCGCGGTCGAGGAATCGATCGTCGACAATCCGACCGAGTTTCGCGACGTGACGCCCGGCACGCTGGCATTCCGCGTGTCGCGGCCGACCATGATCGATTTCCTCAAAGCGTTGCGCGCCGAAAACGTCAAGGTTCAGGGCTACAGCATTGCGCCGAGCTGCGAGGCGCTGCGGCGCGGCACGGTGGATGTGCAGCTGGATGTCGATCCAGAACGCGCAGTCGAGCTGATTGCCAAGCTCAAGGCGCTGCCCGGCATCTCCCGGGGCGGCTGGACCAGCGGCGGCATCGATCTCACCCGTGCAGTGCGGATCCCGGCCGCCGATTTTCGTGACGGCACCGGCCAGCTCGACCGCAAGAAACTCGGCGATGCGCTTGCCGCGGCGACCGCGAAGGTGTTTTCGGCGCAGCCGGGCGCGGTCGAATGGGACGATGTGACGGGCGAACTCTCGATCACCGTCAAACGGCCAGACGTCACCGTGCCGGGGCTCGAGCTCACCGAAGTGATCGACGTTCCCTTCGTGGTGAGCGCGGAGAAACCAGGCGCGAAAGACACGCTGGTGATCCGCATCGGCCGGACCGAGAGCGAAATTCAGGATGAAGGTCCGGCGCCGCGGCTGACGATCGCCTCCAGCCAGAGCGACGAAGCAGCCCCGGAACCGGCCGGCAGCGATGACCTTCAGGCCACACTCGCAAAGGAGTTGGGGGGACAGGCCTGGGACTCCGACAAAGAGACCTGGGCGAAATAACCGGGCCAGATAGCCCTTGAGTGAGGCAGGCGACAGCCGGAGTCTTTCGCTTCTGGTTGAACCACGCGAACTCCGGCTTTTGCGGACGTGCGTTCTTGACGTGAACCGCTGTCCGCTTCGCTGAAAGCGCTTCAGTTCGATGCAGGCCGCCAGCGCAACGTCTCCGGCCCTTCAAGCACCAGCAGGGACCCTTCCCAGCGCCAGGCCGTGACCTGCATCAGCTTGGTCAGGAAGTCCTTGTCGGCCTCGAGTTGCGCCGGTGAGCATTGGTTGTCCCGTAGCGCCGTCGGGGTGATGGTGATGCTCCGATCCACCACAGCCGCGCGGCCCCGGCCGGTTGCGCACCACAGATCGATATCGACCGCGCCATCTTCCGAGAATTGCAGCCACGGAAGGCGCTTCGAACCCTTCATCGGATTTGCATCCAGCCGCAATTCAGCACCGTAAGGGAATGCCTTTTGCGCCGCCGCGGGTTGCCACATCGCGGCAGCCATGCCCAAAGCAATGAATACGGCGCGAACTGACGCAAAAGACATGCAAATTTCCGTTCTGTGCTGGGAGGCCGTCCGGCCGGATGGAGGGGTCGCGGCAATTTACGGTGGCCGGTCGAATCGAACAATGACGGAGTGAACCTGCCGTCGTCGCCCGGCGTCCGAAGCGGACCACCGCAAGCCGGATCAGTTACGCGCGAAACGCCACGTCACTGTTGCCCGGACCGGGGCCACGCCATAGCCCCCAGCATGACCGACCTGCCCGACCCGCTCGACCACACGCGAACCGGTCATCAGCTTCGCCGACGGATCGACGGGGAAGTCGAACAGATCGAAAGCGCCAACCTGAACGCCGTTCTTGACCCCCTCCACCATGACGACCGCCCGCCCGTTTTCGGTCGAAAAGGCATTGCCGCTGTACTTCAGTTTCACGGGCACGGTGAGGCCGGGAATGCCGATGTCGAGCGTGCGATCCTTGGTATCGATCGCAAGCGTCGCCGCGCACACCTTTTCGATGATCGGCTCGAGCTCCGCCGGCAGTCTGACTTCACCGACACGCCGGTAGTTGAACGGCGCGGCGGGCTTGGGCGGCGAAATCGCCATGCCGTTGCCCTTCTCGTCGATGGTGATGGTGCCGCTCGCACAGGGCCGGCGGCGATCCGTCGTCCAATGATGGAAACGATCCTTTTCCGCCATCGCCGGGCCAGCCGGCTTCTGCATGGCTCCGTCCCGCATCATGCGGGCGAATTTCATGCCGCTTTCCATCAGGCATTGCTGATTGCCCTTGCAGGCGTCCATCGCCTTCTGCATCTCCGCCATGCCGGCCGGCGGCTGTGCATTGGCCTGTTGCGCCAGCGCCGCCTGCGCCTTCGGTGAAGTACGAAATCCGACCGGAGCCGTTGCCACGCGCACCATCGGCATCTCGAGCTGCAGACGACGCGCCACATTCAGCTCGTGCCATTCCACCTTGTTCGCTGCGACGTGCTTGTTGGAGCCGTCGATCTCGATGTTGATGGTCAACGTCCCGGTCGGAGCATTTGCGAATGGATCGGGCTGAGCCAATGCGGCCTGGGAATGCGCAAACAAACCAACCGACATGAAAACCGCAAGACCGGAAGCAAGACCTGAAACAAGACCCGAAAACCGGGTAAACCCTCGATAGACCAGCATTCCCAATACCTTCCTGATTACCACCGGCCGGCTGAAAAAACCGGCCGCGACGCGAACACCAGCACGCCTTCGCAGGCGCAACAAAGCCATCGCTTTCGATCTGTACCGGGCGGCCGTTCGCCTCCCCGGGGTGAAATTTTGGCAAGACGTGGATTAGGGGCCGTCTCCAACCTATAATGGCGCACCGAAACGGACAACGATATGACCCGCCTCATCCTCGCCCTCGTCGCTCTCGCCACCTTCGTAACCACAGCCTCGGCACAACAGGACCGGCTGCGCGTCGTCACCACGACCGGTGACTTGCGCGCGCTGGCGAAGGCGGTCGGCGCGGAGCGCGTCATCGTCACCAGCCTTGTCCCGCCCGGTGAACGCCCCGAGCGCTACGCGCCGCGGCTGCAGGAAACGTCCATCCTGAAGGGCGCGCGCGTCGTGGTGCGCGCGGGACCCGCGATCGACGGATGGTTCGACAAGCTGCTGACGCGCTCGGCGCAGAAGAACGGCCGCACCGGAATCGAGCGCGGCGAACCCGGCCATGTCGACGCCTCCAACGCCGTCGCCGCCACCGACCCGACGCTGGTGAGCGCCGGCTTCGCCGCCCGCAACCGCCGCTCGCAGCGCGGCGCCGCGACGCTGCATTACTGGCTCGACCCCAAGACCGCCGATGCGATTACCGCCGCCATGGTGAAGGCGTTTTCCCAGGCCGATCCGGAGAACAAGCGCTATTACGAACAGAACCGCGCCGCCTTCCTGTCGCGGCTCAATCAGAAGCTCAGCGAATGGACGATGCGGCTTGAGCCGCTCAGGGGCGAGCCGCTGCTCGCCTTCCATGACGACTGGGATTTTTTCGCGAGGCGCTTCAACCTCAACATCGTCGATTTCATCACCGAGCGTGACGGCGCGCCGCCCAAGCTCGGGCGCATCGGGCAACTGGCCAAGCTGATGAAGGACAAGAACATCCGCTTCATCCTCGCCGAAGCGAACCAGCCGGAACGGCATTCGAACATGCTGGCGGACCGCACCGGTGCGAAGGTCGTGCAACTCGCCGGCAGCGTCGGCATGCTGCCGAATACCGACGACTACATCTCGCTGTTCGACGCCAATGTGAATGCGCTGGCAACCGCCTACGCGGAGAAGTAGGCCGGCAGCCGCTTCGACTCCGCTCGCGCCGTTATGGCGAGCGGAGCGAAGCAATTCAGACAAAGCTCACAACACCTGATCGACCGCGCGCCGCGCCTGGTCGATCGCGGTGTGGGCATAGGCGCCCCAGCCCGAATCCGAATTGGCGATCGCGACCCGGCCGAAAGGCGCGCGGGCCTTTTCCTTGATATCGTCGATGTCATCGGGATCGAACAGCGAATTGCCGGTATAGGCATAGCCGTGGGCCCAGCGATTCACCGTGATTGCGGCGATGTCGCGGCCGCTGGAAAAGCCGCCCGGCCCGAGCATGCGGTCCAGTTCGTCGCGGATACGCACCTCGAAATCATCGAACGTCATCTCCAGAAGCTTCATGCGTCCGATCCGGAACATGTCGCGCGCTTCCATGCCGGCATTGCTCTCGTTCGGCACATGGACGAGGTGGAGCCCGATCGGTTCGGACGGCGACCGGGGATGGCGATAGCCACCCATGCTCACCGGATAATCGAGCTTTACCCGGCAGTGGAACGACATCGGACCTGAAATCTCGTGCACGCCGAGCTTCACCCAAGGCTCCCAGTTGCGAACGATGACCTTGGTGTAAACCAGCGGCGCCTTGACGTTATAGGCCAGCGCATGGCGCTGCTCCTCCGGCAGGTCCGGCATCATGTAGGGGATCGCGCTGTTGAAGCACGCGAGAATGGCCCGGGCAGCGCGGACGCGATGCACGGCGCCGTCGCGGACATAGGCAATCTCGGCACCGCCTTTGCGATCCTTCACGTTGACGCAGGTCGCGCTCAGCCGGATGCACACGGCGTTCTCGCGCCGGTCGAGCCGGTCATAGCGGAATGGCGCAAGGACGATGTCATCCATGGTCGCACCCGGCGCCACGTCCGGAACGAGCGCACGCACCAGCAACCGCGCGAGCGAAGCGTTGCCGTCGGGGAAGTGATGGATATAGGGCTCGTCACGCTCGGGATTGACCTCCTGCGACAGGCCAAGACCATCGAAGCCCGGCAGCCCCATCTCATGGGCGCTCCCGGCGGAAATCATGTCGCTGGCCAGCGCCAGGAAATCGAGCGAGCGGCCGTGGAAGCAATTCGCGGCCTGTTCGCTCAGGCCGCAGATCTTCGTCAGGTAATCGCGGTAGCTGGTCTTCTCGAGGATGTCTTCTTTCTCGTCCCGGCCTTTGCCGCGCAGCGGATCGCGCCTTGCGTCATAGAGCGAGAGAACCTCTGCCTTGTGTTCGGCACTGAGCGGAAAGCCGGCCACGAAATCCGCGATCGGTCTGGCATTGAGCAGGGACGGACCGAGATCGTCGGCGGCGGTACTGGTCGGATCGCCGGTCACCAGCGCATCGCGGCCGAATGCCTCGCGCGGAAAGAATACGCCACGCGACAGCCCTAGCGATGGATAGAATTTGCGGTCGAACGCACTATCGAAGCGCGCGATATCGACTCCCAGGTCCTTCAGGAGGCCGCTCGCAACCGGGCTCCAGAGCGCCTTCGGCGATTGCAGGGACTCGCTGCCGCCGTAGCCGAGGATCAGCCGGCCATCGACATCGAACGTGTTGCGTTTGGCGTGGCCGCCGAAATCGTCGTGGTTGTCGAGAATGAGAACGCGAGCCTCCGGCCGAAGCTTGCGATAGAAATAGGCGGCTGCCAGCCCGCTCAGGCCGGCGCCCACCACGATGAGATCGTAGTCTTCCTCGATCGGGCGGTTGGCGAAATCCGGCACCTCCCCGTCACGCATCGCATGCGCCACCTCGAACGAGCCGGGATGATGGCCGCGCAGCCCGGTGCGGGCGGGCGGGTCCTGCGCGGGCTGCGCATTGGCGGATCCCACCCTGGCGAATTGCGCCAGCGGCGTCAGCCCGGCGGCAACGGCGAGTGCGCAACCATCGAGGAAATCCCGGCGGGTGATCCTGGGCACGGCGTCCTTGCTCCGGTCCTCCGCGAAGGCGCAATAAGGTCAGGATGGCGCCGCGGCACGAGCGAACATTACCGCACGGGACCGACCGTCACCAGCCGATCGCCGCGGGCAGCCATGTTGCAAGCGCCGGATAGAAAAACACCAGCGCCAGCGCGATCAGTTGCATGACGATGAAGGGGACAACGCCGCGGTAGATATCGGCCGTCGTCACCTCGGGCGGCGCGACGCCGCGCAGGAAGAACAGCGCCCAGCCGAATGGCGGAGTCAGAAACGAGGTCTGCAGGTTCACGCAGATCAGGATCGCCAGCCACACCATGTCGACGTTGGCCTGCAGGAACACCGGCAGGAACAGCGGCACCGCGATATACGAAATCTCGATCCATTCGATGAAGAAGCCGAGGATGAAGATGATCAGCATCAGGAACCAGATGTCGTAGCTGATACCGCCCGGCAGGAATGCGAAGAGATCGTGCACGATCTTCTCGCCTTGCAAGCCGCGGAAGGCGAGCGCGAAGGCTTGGGCGCAGATCAGGATGAACATCATCATCGCAGTGATCTTGGTGGTGGCCTGCGCGGTCTCGCGCAGCACCTTCAGCGACAGCCGCCCCCCGATCGCGGCGACCACGATCGAACCGAGCGCGCCCATGGAGGCGGCTTCCGAAGGCGCCGCGATCCCGGCGATGATCGAGCCGAGAACCGCGGCGACCAGGCCGACCGGCGGCGCCACCACCTTGAACAGCTTCTGCATCAGTTCGGTGCGCGACACCGATGCCCGCTCCTCGGCGGAGAAGGCCGGGACGCTGGCGGGTTTCACGATGCCGAGCAGCAGGATGTAGATGACGTAGATCGCCGCGAGCAGCAGGCCCGGTATCATGGCCGCGGCGAACAGCGTGCCGACCGACAGATTGAGAATGTCGGCGAGGAGGATGAGGATCAGGCTCGGCGGGATGATCTGCCCGAGCGTACCGGATGCGCAGATGACGCCGCTGGCGAGGCCTTTGTCATAACCGCGCCGGATCATGCCCGGCAGGGTCAGGAGCCCGAGCGTCACGACCGTGGCGCCGACGATACCGGTTGTGGCGCCGAGCAGCACGCCCACCAGAACGATCCCGATGCCGAGGCCGCCACGCAGCGAACCCGCGAGATGCCCGATCACATCCATCAGGTCTTCGGCGAGCTTCGATTTCTCCAGCATCATCCCCATGAATACGAACAGCGGAATCGCGAGCAGGGTCTGATTGGTCACCACGCCGAAGATGCGGCCGGGCAGGAGGTTGAACAGAAGGCTGCCGAAACCGAGATAGCCGAAGACGAGCCCCGTGGTCGCCAGTGTGAGGCCCACAGGGATTCCGGCCATCAGCAGCACGAAGAACGCCACCAGCATGCAGATGGCGAGAATCTCGACGTAGGGCATCACGCTCTCCGCATTGCGAGATAGCTTTTGATCGCCTCGGAGAGCGATTGCAGGAACATGATCGTGAATCCGATCGGGATGAGCGATTTAACGAGGTAGCGATATTCGATCCCGCCGGGATTGGCGGTGCCCTCACCGATCGACCACGACTGGTAGACGTAAGGAAGCGATAGCCAGATCACGATCACGCAGAACGCCATCGAGATGCAGGCGGACACGATGTCGACAACATGCTTGTTGCGTTCGGAGAAATACTGAAACACGACGTCGACGCGGACATGCTCCTTGTGCAGCAGCGCGTAGGACATGCCGAACAGGCAGATCGGCACGAAGATGTGCCACTCCAGCTCCTGCGCCCAGATGAAGCCATAGGAAAAGGCGTAACGCAGCAGCACGTTCGCACCCATGACGAGCGCAATGCCAAGCGCCAGCCATGAGGTGATACGGCCGACGAGATCGGTAAAGGCGTCGATCCCGCCGGCCAGCTTTTCGGCGGTGTCCAATCAGGCCTTCCGGATTTTCGTGTGGTAGACGGTCTCGCTGAGGTCGGCCCAGGCGTCGTACTTGGCCTTGTAGGCCATGTAGGAATCGTGGACCTTTTTGGTCACGGGGTCTTTCGCCACCGCTTCCGAGAGAATCTTGTCATTGGCCGCGCGGAGCGCCGCCACCACCGAATCCGGCAGCGGCCCCGCAATCACGCCCTGGTTCTTCACGAGGTCTTCCATCGCCTCGGCATTGTTCTTCTGGCACCAGGCCTCGCTGATGGTGTTGCAGGCGAGGCAGGCATTCTCGACGACCGCCTTGAGGTCGGGCGGCAATGAATTCCATTTCGCCTTGTTGATGATGAGTTCGCTGGCGGTCGCCATCTCGTGCCAGCCGGTGGTGTAGTAATATTTCGCCACCTTCTGCAGGCCGAGCTGACGGTCGAGATAGGGGCCAACGAATTCGGCAGCATCGATCACGCCCCGTTCGAGCGAGGGGAAGATCTCGCCCGGCGCGATCAGCCGCGAGTCGACGCCGAGCTCCCTGTAGACGCGGCCGGCAAGGCCGGGGATGCGCATCTTCAGGCCCTGCAGATCCTCCGGCTTCTCGATCGGCTTCCTGAACCAGCCGGTCATCTGCACGCCGGTATTGCCGCAGACGAACGGCACGAGATTGAAGCGATCATAGACCTCGCGCCAGAGCTGGAGGCCGCCGCCGTCGAACATCCAGCCGTTATAGCCCTGGAAGTTGAGGCCGAATGGCACGGCGGTGAAGTATTGCGCGGCGAAGCTCTTGCCGGTCCAGAAATACGAGTTGGCGTAATTCATTTCGACCGTACCGGACGAGACGGCATCGAACCCTTCCGCCGCCGGGATCAGTTCGCCGGCGCCGAAGAACTGTATCTTGATGCGGCCATTCGACATGTCCTCGATGCGCTTGCAGAGATCCTTCGCGCCGCCGGGGCCGGTCGAATAGAACGCGGCATTCGGGCCGTAGAAGCTGGTCATTTTCCAGTTGAAGGTGGTCTGCGCACGGACCACCGCCGGCGCCGCGACCGTTGCCGCTGCACCTGCCAGAGCCATTTTCGTAAAATCCCGACGTCGCATGACACCCTCCCGCTGAACGTTCCGAGCGTCATCTCAAGCAAATTGCAGGCCAGCCAGTTTTGGCGGTATTCTGCGGCACTAACTTTCGCAGTCCGAAACTGCATAATTCTTGGGCGTACCGTTGACTGTTCCGCAATCGGATTCGCGCGGAATGCACTCTCGGAGCTCGCCTGTCAGCCGCCGAGAGGACACGTCATGGATCAGCGCATCATCAATCTCTACGACCGTTTTACACATGGTGAAATGAATCGCCGTAGCTTCCTCGACAAGCTGACGCAGCTTGCGGGGTCTACAGCCGCTGCCGCAGCGCTGCTCCCATTGCTGCAGAACGATTACGCAAAGGCAGCGATCGTTGCCAACAACGACAGCCGCCTCGTCTCCGAGAGCGTGTCGTTCGACTCGCCCAAGGGAAAGATCAACGGCTATCTGACTCGCCTGAAGGGCAGCGCCAGGCGGCCGGCCGTGCTTGTCATCCACGAGAACCGCGGGCTCAATCCGCATCTGAAGGACGTGGCGCGGCGTCTCGCGCTCGAAGGCTTCCTCGCCTATGCGATCGACCTTCTGTCGCTGGTCGGCGGTACGCCGCCGAACGAGGACGACGCGCGCAACCTGCATCCGAAATTGAACCAGGACGATGCCGTGGTCGCACTGGTCGCGGCGGTCGATTTCCTGAAGAAATACCCGGAATCGACCGGCAAGGTCGGTGCCGTTGGCTTCTGCTTCGGCGGGCTGATGGTGAACCGGCTCTCCGCCGCAAGTCCCGAACTCGATGCCGGCGTCGCCTATTACGGGCGGCAGGTTCCGGCCGCGCAGGTGCCGAACATCAAGGCCGCACTGCTGCTGCATTATGCCGAGAACGACGCGGGCGTGAATGCCGGGATCGCCGACTACGAGGCCGCGCTGAAGGCCAACAACAAGACCTATACGATCTACAATTATCCGGGCACGCAGCACGCCTTCAACAACGACACCGGGGCGGCCCGCTACAACAAGGCGGCAGCCGATCTCGCCTGGCAGCGCACGATCGCGTTCTTCAAGGACAAGCTCGGCACGCCCTCGAAGGGCGCTTGATCTCCATCATCCGGGGCGCGGGCTCGACGCCCGCGTCTCCCCTATCGGCCAAGACGGGACGTGCAAATGAATTCCGGGTGCGGCGCGTTGCGCCGTCCCGCAATGCCGGTCGTTACGACTTCTTCCGCCTGCCTTTCGGTGCGACCTTGCCGATCAGCCAGTTCGCCGTGCGCATCAGCCGCGCGTCGTCATGCGGAGCGCCGACAAGCTGGACGCCGATCGGCAGATCGTCCTCGCCCGTTAGCAGCGGCAGCGACAGCGACGGCAGTCCCGACAGCGTCCACAGGGTGCAGAACACCGGATTGCCGGTGGTATCGATACCGTGCGGCGCAACACCGGTCGCGGCCGGCGTGATGATGGCGTTGCAATCCTCGAGATACTCACTGAGCGTACGCGCGAAGCTCTTCGCATCGTCGACCGCCTGCTGATAGGCGACCGCGCCAACGCCACGGCCCTCGTCGATCAGCTTGCGCAGAATGCCGCTGATCGCCTCGCCGCCGCGATCGACCACGCGCCCGAGCCGATAAGCCATCTCCGCCACCATCACGGTGCGATGCACGGTCCAGGCCTCGGCGTATCGTTCCGGCAAGTCGACACGCACGCAGGCGTCGCCCAGGCTGTCGGCAAGGCGTTCGAACGCCTCGCGGGTCTGCGCATCGGCCTTGTCCCAGACCGGCGTGCGCACGAACGCGATTCGGGGCTCGATCGGGAATTTCTCCGCCGCCACCGCCCTGAAATTCGAGACCGCGTAGGGGCGCGTGTCGGGGTCGCCCGGATCGTAACCTGCGATCACGCCGGTGATCAGGGCGATGTCATCGAGCGAACGCGCAAACGGTCCGACCACATCGAAGGACGGGCACAGCGGCAACACGCCGTAGCGCGAGACGAGGCCCTTCGACGGCTTCAGGCCATAGACCCCGCAGAACGAGGCCGGCCGGATCACCGATCCGTTTGTCTGCGTTCCGAGCGCAAGCGGCACCATGCCCGCAGCCACAGCCGCGGCCGAACCGGACGAGGAGCCGCCCGGCGTACGCTCTGGATCGTGCGGATTGCGGGTTTTGCCAGGATGGAAATAGGCGAATTCCGTCGTCACGGTCTTGCCGATGATCACTGCTCCGGCTTCGCGGAGCCGCTTCACGACATGAGCGTCCTGAGCGGGCCTGCGGCCGGACAGAAACGGCGAGCCGCATTCGGTCGGAAAATCGCTGGTGTCGATGATGTCCTTGATCGCGACCGGAACGCCATGCAACGGGCCGACCGGCATGCCTTGCGCCCTGCGCTCGTCGAGCGACCTGGCCTGCGCCATCGCATGCTCGGCGTCGAGATGCGCGAAGGCGCCGATCTCGGGCTCGACCGCCTCGATCCGATCGAGGCAGGCGCGCGTGTAGTCCTGGGCCGTGATGGTACCGCGCGCGATCTCTGCGGCCGCCTGCGCTGCGGTCCAGGCGGAAGGTGATGCGTTGACCAAGGTCGGGATCCGTTCGGCTGTTGCGGTCAGCCGATCAAGCCGAGAATCCCGCTCAGCGTCAACGTGAAGCTGAGCGCGACGCCCGCGGTGAGCGCGACTGCAACATAGGGTTCCAGCTCGGTGCCGACGAAGCGATGGGTCTTCCCGTCGCGCGGAAGCAACGACAGGAAGAGGCCAATCGTGATGCCAAGGACGACGAAGCCTGCGATCAGGGTTGTCATTCGTTTCCTCCCCTGCTGTCGCTCATCGGTACAGATAGTTCGGCAGCCACAGGCCGATCTGCGGGAACGAATAGAGCATGACCATCGAAATGATGACGATCAACATGTAAGGCAACACACCGCGGAAGATGTCGTTGATGTTCACCCAGCTCGGCGCGACCCCTTTCAGATAGAACGGCGCCATTGCAACCGGCGGCGACAGGAACGACGTCTGGATGTTCAGCGCCACCAGCAGCCCGAAGAACAGCGGATCGACGTTGAAGGTCTTCAGGAGCGGCAGGAAGATCGGCATGAAGATGACGATGATCTCCGTCCATTCCAGCGGCCAGCCCAGGACAAAGATGATGACCTGGGCGAGGACCATGAACCCGACGGTATTGAGGTTCATCGCCAGCACGAATTTCTCGATCGGCTCGTGACCGCCGAGATAGGCGAAGACCGCCGAGAACAGGAACGAACCGATGAACAGCCAGCACACCATCGCCGTGGTGCGGGCTGTCAGGAACACCGATTCCTTCAGCGTGCCGAGGTTGAATTTACTGCCTGGTATCAGAACGACGCCGACGGCGATCGTGACGAACCCCATGGCTCCAAGAGCGCGGCGATCGACGTTGACGGCCGTGAACGCGCAGACCAGGAGATAGACGAGCAGAAGGGTGGCAAGGATGCCGTAGCCCTGCACGAGCCGTAGCGCCCAGGTCCGGGAATAATCCGCGCCATACATCACCGCGAGGATCAGCGCACCAAGCGAGCCCATGGCCGCCGCTTCCGAAGGCGTGGCGAGGCCGAACACGATCGAGCCCAGCGCCGCCGCAATCAGCACGAACAGCGGCGCGAACGAGGTCAGCAGCGACCACGC
>JAEWHY010000206.1 GCA_023387555.1 Pseudomonadota bacterium | reverse complement strand
CCTCCACAACGGCTGGAGCATGGATTATCAGGCGCTGCCGCCGGTCGACCTCCTGATCCCCGCCGATCCGGATCAGGTTGCGATCGCCCTGTCCGAGGCAATCGGCAAGCCGGCGCAGCCGGTCACGCTTCCGGCCGCGCGGCGGCCGATGGCGAAACCGGAAAGCAGCGACAAGCTGACCGTCGAAGCGCTCGCCTACGCGACGCGACAGGCGCTCGATCAGCGCGATGTCTGCCTCACCCATCTGTCGCTGTCGTGGAACGGCGCCTGGTGGCCGTTCCGTCATCCGCTCGACTATGTCGGTTCGGACAGCGGCGGCGGCATCGGCGGCGGCCCGGGCATTTCGGTCGGTGCGGCGCTCGCGCTGAACGGCTCCGGCCGGCTGCCGGTCGCGATCTGCGGCGACGGCGATTACCTGATGGGCGTGACCGCGCTCTGGACAGCGGCGCATTACCGCATTCCCCTGCTGATGGTGATCGCGAACAACCGCTCCTTCTTCAACGACGAATTGCATCAGGAGCGCGTCGCTCGCATGCGTAACCGGCCAGTGGAAAACCGCTGGGTCGGACAGCGCATCTCCGACCCCGACATCGACCTCGCCGCCATGGCAAGGGCACAGGGTGCCGAAGGCTTCGGTCCGGTGCAGACGCACGACGAATTGTCCGCGGCCTTGCGCGCTGCAATCGCTGCAGTGGACAGCGGCGGGATTGCGGTGGTCGATGTTCGCGTCGAACCGGGTTATGCTCCGGCGACGACAGCCGTCATGACAAGAAAAACCTGACCAGCCTGGGGAAGAGATGTCCGCTGCACCAGCCACTGCGATTCGTCCGGTATCCGCCTCGTCCGAGGCGGAACCCATCCTGGTGGTGAAGGACGTCACCAAGCATTTCCGCACGCCCGATGGCGTTGTCACCGCAGTGGACAACGTTTCGCTCAGCGTCCGGCAGGGCGAATTCCTTGCCGTGATCGGCCCGTCCGGTTGCGGCAAGTCCACACTGTTCAATGTCGTCGGCGGACTGCTCGGCGATTATGAGGGCGAGGTCACGGTGGGCGGCGAACGCATCACCGGACCGCACGCCTCGGTCGGCATGGTGTTCCAGGAGGAATCCACATTCCCCTGGCGCACCGTGATCGAGAATGTCGCCTTCCCGCTCGAGATCGAGGGCATGGCGAAGGCCAGCCGTCACGACAAGGCGCGGCACTTCATCAACATGGTGGGACTCGACGGCTTCGAGAACCGCTATCCGTCCGAATTGTCCGGCGGCATGCGCCAGCGCGTGTCGCTCGCCCGCACGCTCGCGTCCGAGCCGAAGATCCTGCTGATGGACGAGCCGTTCGCCGCGCTCGACGAGCAGACCCGGCTTCTGCTCGGTGACAAGGTGCTGCAGATCCAGCAGCAGCTGAAACAGACCACGCTGCTGATCACCCACAACATCACCGAGGCGGTGCAGCTTTCCGACCGGATCATGGTGATGACCTACCGGCCCGGCAAGATCAAACGCATCGTCGATATCGACCTGCCGCGGCCGCGCACCTCCGAAATCGTCGGCAGCGATGCGTTCGGCCATTACGTTGCGCAGATCTGGGCGGATCTTCGCGAGGAGGCCAGTCGCGGCCTCTCCGACGACGAAAGCCGTGCACGGCTCACGCCGGGGCGCCGCAAGTGAACGCCGCCCTCGCCCGCTCCCGGACCGCGCCGATCCTGCTTGGGCTTGCGACCGTCGCGGTTCTGATCGGCCTGATGCAGGTGCTGGTCGATACCGGCCTCCTCAATCGCTTCATCGTGCCGGCGCCATCCGAGGTCGCCCGCGCCTTCGAGCGCGTGATCGTGGAGGAGCATATCGTCGACCGCTTCCTCCTCACCATGCAGGAATGCGTCTCCGCCGCCGTCTTGCTCGCGATATTCGGCATCTCGATCGGGACACTGCTGCACAAGGTCGACATCCTGCGGCAGGCCACCGAGACCTGGGTCGCGGCCGCCGCCGCCGCGCCGACCGTACTGATGTATCCGCTCTTCATGGTGATCTTCGGCCGCTCGGCCACCACCATCATCATGATGGGTTTCGTCGCGGGCCTTCCGGCCGTGATCCTGAAGACGATCGAGGGGCTGTCCGGCACGAAACGCGTGCTGATGAACGTCGGACGCAGCTTCAATCTGACGCCGTGGCAATTGTTCTGGAAGATCCAGTTCCCGTCCGCGCTGCCGACCATCTTCACCGGCTTCAAGCTCGGGCTGATCTTCGCCCTCATCAACGTGGTCGGCGTGGAATTCCTGATCAACTTCGGCGGGCTCGGCCAGCTCATCAACGATCTCGCCGAACGCTATGATCTCGCCGGCACCTACGCCGCCATCTGCTTCGTCATTCTGGTGAGCGTCTGCTTCTTCATTGTCGTGGAGTGGTTCGAGCGATGGCTGACGCGGGCCGCCTGACACAAACCGCTGGCATGCGCGCACCGGCAATCGGGCCGGTCACGCTTGTCCGCATCGTCATCATCGTCGCCGTTCTCACCGGCTGGGAAGCGCTCGCGCAATCGGGCCTGTTGTATCGCGACGTCGTCCCCTCGCTGTTCGCCATCGCCAAGGCGATCGCAGCGCTGCTGACCGATCCGGAATATTACTGGCATCTCGGCGTCACCGCCTATGAGGTCGGCGCCGCGCTGCTGATCGGCGGCCTCAGCGCGATCGTGGTCGGGCTGGTGCTCGGCGGCAACAAGTTCCTCAGTCGCGCCTACGAGCCCTATCTCTATTACCTTGGCCCGACGCCGAAGATCATCTTCTTCCCGATCATGATCATGTGGTTCGGGGTCGGCCCGCCCTCCAAGATCGCGCTCGGCACATTGTCCTGCTTCTTCCCGATCGCGCTTTCGGTGGCATCCGGGATGCGCCAGATCGAGCCGGTGCTGATCCGGGTCGGCAAGAGCTTCCGCGCCAATGCCTGGCAGATGGCCACCAAGGTCTATCTGCCGGCGATGCGGCATCCGATCATCAATGGCATCCGGCTCGGCCTCGGCGTCGCGCTGATCGGGACGCTGCTGGCGGAGACCAAGCTGTCGAACCGGGGGATCGGCTTTCTGATCATCCAGGCCTACAGCCTGTTCGACATGCCGCGGATGTACGCGATGCTGATCGTGCTGTTCGTGCTGGCGATCGGCGCCAATGCCGTCGTCGGACGGCTTGGCGGGCTCGACAGCATCAAGCGCTTCTGAACGAAAGGACGGAAGCGCCGCGCAGGACAGAACGCGGCGTGCGAAGATCTAGACTAGATCTTCGCACTCTCCAGCGTCGCCGGATGGAACAGGTCTTCCGGCGTGACGAGGCGCGACGACAGCCCTTGCGCGTGATGATGCCGGAAGAAGGTCTCCAGCACATGCCGGTTGGCCGGTACGCCGTAGGACCAATAGTCGTCGCCCATCAGCGCGCGCGCTTCCATGATGCGCTCCTCGATGAAGGGCAGCGTCACCTTCACCGCGGAAACATCGGCAAGCCGCTCCATCGCGATCGCCTTCGACTGCTCGAACGCCTTCAGCACCGCGGCCGGCAGCCACGGATGCTTTTCGGCCAGCGTCTTGCGCACGCCGACGATGTGCATGATCGGAAAAATTTTGGTGCGCGCGTAGTAGTCCTTCGCCGCCGCTTCCGGATCGGGGAATAGCCAGCCGACATTCGGCGTATCTGCCGGCAACGCCGGCGCGCGGGGCGCCATGAACGCATCAATCTCGCCGGACGCCAGCATCCCTGAAATGGTTTTGCCCTCCGGGGCGTCTTCCAGGCGCACGTTGTCCGGCAAGTTCAGCTTGATCTTCTCCGGCCGGCCGGCGTGGGCGATGCCGCCGCGCACCCAGGTCACGTCCGAGGGCTTCACGCCATATTCGTCCTCGAGCAGCGCGCGCGCCCACACCACCGCCGTGAGCTGGTATTCCGGCAGGCCGATCCGCTTGCCCTTGAGATCCTCCGGCTTCTTGATGCGGTCGGTGCGCACATAGAGCGAGGTGTGGCGGAAGCAGCGCGACAGGAACGCCGGCACGCCGACATAGGGGAAGGTGCCGTCCGCCACCTTCACCGTTGAACTCGACAGCGACAATTCGCAGATATCGAAATCGGTGGTCTTGAAAGCGCGAAAGAAGATCTCCTCCGGCGACAGCGTCATGAACACCGGATCGACACCGTCCATCTGCACGGCCCCGTCCATCAGCGGACGGTTGCGGTCATAATCGCCGATGGCGACGGAGAGATTGAGCTTGGACATGCGGCCCCCGGTTTCAGACGTTCTTGATTTGGTGCCCGTGTCGATAGATGATCGCGCAACCGTTGGGAAGGTTGAGCCGTGCTGATTATCGAGATCGAACGGGAAGACGACGGGCGCTGGCTTGCGGAATTGCCCGCACTGCCTGGCGTGATGGCCTATGGTTCCAGCGCAGAGGAGGCCAAGGCGAAGGCCAAGGTTCTGGCGCTGCGCGTCATCGCCGACCGCTACGAGAATGGCGAGCCTCTGCCTGGCGAAGTCTCGCGGCTTTTCGAGGCGGCGTGAGCGACTGGCCGTCAGTCAAGGCTTCGCGACTGCTTGCAGCTTTGCTGCGGATCGGCTGGACAGTGAAACGACAGTCAGGGTCGCATCGCGTCTTGCAGCGGCGGGACTCGCCCGACTTCGTGTTCGCCTTTCACGAGCGCGATGAAGTGGGTCCGAAAATGCTGGCACGCATCGCCAGACATACCGGTCTCAAGCCCAGCGATCTTTAGTCCGGCTACGACGCTCGCGCCACATCGAGCAACCGCAGTTGCACGCGCTCGGCGCCCTGCCAGCGGTCGATCGACAATTGTCCGGCGACATGCAGGGCCTGTCCCCGCCCCTCGATCAATGCGCGGCCGAGATCGGTCTCCGCCGCGCGGAACGCGATCGCGTTGAGAAACGCACCATCGGCACTGCGCAGCCGCGCGCGGATATGCTGGCCGCCGACCACATCGGCGAACGCAACCACATGCGCCGGCAAGGCGAAGACCGGTTCGGGATTGCCGGCGCCGAACGGGCCCGCACGCATCATCGACGTGCAGAACTCGAGATTCGCTGCCGCGGCGCTGAGCGCACCGTCGATCAGCAGCGCCTGGTCGCGGCGCGCAGCCTCGACGGCATCGCCGAGCGCTGACTCAAGATGGGCACGGAATTCCGCGAGCCGTTCGCGCCGGATGGTGACGCCGGCCGCCATCGCGTGGCCGCCGCCTTTCATCAGAAGCCCGTCCGCCACCGCCTGCCGCACCGCCTTGCCGAGGTCGGCCCCCGCAATCGAGCGCCCCGAGCCGGTACCGACGCCGCCGGCGCCGAGCGCGATCGCAAATGCGGGCCGGCCGTATTTTTCCTTCAGCCGCGCCGCGACGAGACCGACGATGCCGGGATGCCAGCCCTCGGAAGCAGTCACGACCACGGCGCCCTTCTCTTCCAGCCCAAGCGCCGCCAGAGCTTCGGCCTCCGCCTCGGCCAGCATGTGCTGTTCCATGACCTGCCGCTCGCGGTTGAGACGGTCGAGTTCGGCGGCGATCCGGCCGGCTTCGGTCGGGTCTTCCTCGAGCAGCAGGTTGGCGCCGAGATCGGCGCGGCCGATCCGCCCGCCGGCATTGATCCGCGGCCCGAGCAGGAAGCCGAGATGATAGGGCTCCGGCGGCCCGTCGAGCCGCGCCGCATCCATCAGCGCCGTGAGACCGATATTCTCCCGCCGCCGCATCGAGATCAGCCCCTTCGAAACGAAGGCGCGGTTCAGGCCCTTCAGCGGCACCACATCGGCGATGGTGCCGAGCGCCACGAGATCGAGCGCGCCGAGCAGATCGGGCTCCTTCCGCACGCCGTCGAAGGCGCCGCGCCGCCGCAATTCGCGGTTCACGGCCACGAGGGTCATGAACACAAGGCCGACCGCGGCGAGATGATTGAGCCCCGAAAGATCGTCGAGCCGGTTCGGATTGACGATCGCGAGCGCCGGCGGCAGCACCGGGTCGCATTGATGATGATCGATGACCACGGTGTCGAGGCCGATCCGCTTCGCCTCGGTCAGCGGTTCGATCGATGTGGTCCCACAATCGACCGTCACCAGCAGCGTCGCACCGCGCTCGCGGAGCCCGCGCACCGCGTCGACATTGGGGCCATAGCCCTCGAACAGCCGGTCCGGAATATGGATCGCCGGCGCAAGTCCGAAATGGCGCAGGTAGCGCGCCAGCAGTGCCGACGAGGTCGCGCCATCGACGTCGTAATCGCCGAAGATCGCGACATTCTCGCCGCGCTGGATGGCGTCCGCGATACGCGCGGCGGCCTCCGGCATTGCGGTGAGCGTATCGGGATCGGGCATCAGCCGCTTCACCGCCGGATCGAGATAGCTCTCCGCATCGGCAGCTTCGACGCCCCGTCCCGCCAGGATGCGCGCCAGCATATCGGGCACGCCGTGGCGCTGGGCAATGGCAAGCGCGAGCGCGCTGCCGCGCGCATCCAGCCGGTCGCGCCAGGCACGGCCGCGGGCGGATTTCTCAACGCCGAGAAAGAAGCGCGGTTGCGCTTCCGGCCTTGCGGCCGACGCTGGCAGGGCAACGGACATCGGAACCGATTCGGTCAATCAGAAGATCTTGCGATACTGGATGAAGCCCGACCGCTCCGCCAGTTGGTCGTAGAGCGCACGCGCGGCGTGGTTGTCGTCCCTGGTCAGCCAGTGCACGCGGCTGGCGCCATGCGCACGCGCCGCCTGTTCCACGGCCCCGATCAAGGCGCGTCCGGCGCCGGATCCGCGGACCTCGGGCACGACGAACAGGTCCTGCAGATAGCAATAGTCCCCGATGCTCCAGCACGACCTGTGGAAAAGATAATGCACGATCCCGACCAGCCGGCCGCCGGCGAAGGCGCCCAGCACGAACATCGGCTCGTGCGGATCGTGCAGCCGCTGCCACAGCACGTCCGTCGTCTCCGGCGAGACCTGCGATTCGTAGAACGTCAGATAGCCCTGCCAGAGCGACTCCCAGGCCGCGCGTTCGTCGGGCTTGAGCGGCCGGACGGCAAGATCAGGTGGCGGCTTCGGCATGGATGCGCAGCAACTCCGGGATCGTGGCCGGATCGCGGCGGCCGAAACCGCATTCGGTGCCGATGGAGAAGTCGTCCACGAATTTCTTCGCGGTCGCGAGCCGCTCGCGCGTTCCCGCGAGCCCGTCGGTATGGTGCACGAGCCCGAGGCACAATTCCGTCTCCGGCCGGAGCCTGAGCTGGCGCAAAGGTTCGAAATAGGCGTCGTCGGAGCGGTCGCGCGGCACCGGCATATGAATCAATTCGATGCTGCGCGTGGCGCCTGCGCTAAGCCGGTTTGCCAGTTCCACCATGTCGCCCATATCGGTCGGCTCGACGACGTGCCGATGACCGGCATCGCCGTAGCAGAAATGGTACAATAGCTCGATGTCCTTCGGCACATGGTTGCCGAGGTCGAGCAGAATGCGGCTGAAGGTCTCGAACATCTCAGGTTTGGACGCGCCATAGCTCGACACGTCGCCACGCTCGAGCCGGGCGAACACCGCGGACGCCACGTCGAGCTGGATCGCCAGATCCTCATGCGGGATCGCCGCCGCGAGCTTGTCGATCTCGCGCTTCACCGCGGCGTTGTAGACCGGGTCGATCGCCTCGTGCAGGTCCTCGTCGACGAACAGCCAGATCACCGAATGCGCCGGGACCAGATCGACCTGGAATTTCGTACCCGGTGCGATCCTGCCCTCGTCCCGCAGCGACCTGAAGGTCCGGTACGACTCGATCGCGACATCGGCATAGAAGATGTTGTCGAACACCACGTCGCGCGCGGTCAGGCCGGCCTTGAGCCGGTAACGCCGCGACGTGCCGCTGGTGGCGTGCAGCTTGAAGTCCTTGTCGGAGCGCTCGAACGCCGGATGGTTGGCGAACAGCGCCTCCTGCCAGAACACCCAATTCAGACGATCGCCGGTCTCGCCGTCGGGGATGCGCTTGATCCGCGGGCCAAACGCCGCGCTCACGGTCTCGAACACGGTCCGCGCATCCGCCATCGGCACGCTGCCGACAAGGTAGATGTCGTGCGCCATTTGATCCTCCCGACACATCGATTTTGTGCGCGCGATTATCAAGCGTGATCCGCGAACCGCAATCGTGCGCCATGACGCGGCCCACGATGCGATACGGAATCTGCGCGCACCCGATCTGCGGGATCGACCCGAACGGCGCTGGCCGTCAGTCCAGATGGAATTTGTCGAGCTGGCGGTGCTCGGCCCGGATGTAGCGCACCGTGCCGGTCACCGAGCGCATCACCACCGTCTCGGTCTCGATCACGTCCTTGCGGAACTTGACGCCGCGCAGGAACGAACCGTCGGTGACGCCGGTCGCGGCGAAAAGGCAATCGCCCTTCACCATGTCCACGATCTCGTACTTCTTGCGCGGATCGGTGATGCCCATCTTCTTGGCGCGTTCGCGCTTCTCGTCGGAATCAAGCACGAGCCGGCATTGCATCTGGCCGCCGATGCAGCGCAGCGCCGCCGCCGCAAGCACGCCCTCGGGCGCGCCGCCGACGCCCATATAGATGTCGACACCGGTTTGCGCTGCGTCGGCGCAATGGATGACGCCGGCAACGTCGCCGTCGGTGATCAGCCGCACCGCGGCGCCGGCATTGCGGACCGCAGCAATCATGTCGGCATGGCGGGGCCGGTCGAGGATCAGCGCGGTGATCTCCTCGGTCTTCACGCCCTTGGCCTTGGCGAGATTGCGGATGTTTTCCTCGGCCGGCGCGTCGAGATCGACGACGCCCTTCGCATAGCCCGGACCGATCGCGATCTTGTCCATGTAGACGTCGGGCGCATTGAGCAGCGTGCCGCCCTCAGCCATCGCCATGGTCGCAATCGACCCCGGCATGTTCTTCGCGCACAACGTCGTGCCTTCCAGCGGGTCGACCGCGATATCAACCTTGAAGCCGCTCTTGGTGCCGACATTCTCGCCGATATAGAGCATCGGCGCTTCGTCGCGCTCGCCCTCGCCGATCACCACGGTGCCGTCGATCGGCAGCTTGTTCAGCTCGCGCCGCATCGCGTCGACCGCGGCCTGGTCGGCCGCCTTCTCGTTACCGCGTCCTCGCAGTCGCGCCGAAGACACCGCCGCCCGTTCCGTGACGCGCACGATCTCGAGCGAAAGGATGCGCTCAAGCATCTGATGCGGTTGAACCAAGACCGTCGGCGCCATGTCGTCCCCTCTTGCATCGGCCAGCCGGTCCCCCCGGCGGCCGCTCAGCAGTCTTCTATCGGTTTTTCTCGATGCGGATCAATTGCGGCTCTCCGGAAATCACCTGATCAGCCTTGACCGCAGCCAGCGCCCGCCGCACCGCATCCTCGGTCGTCGCATAGGTAATCAGGATCACGGGAACCGGTCCGGTCGCGGACCTGGCGTCCTTGCCGCCCTGCGGGCCCGAATCCGGCGTCACCATGTGGCGCTGCACAATCGATTCCAGCGAAATTTCCTGCTCCGCGAGCCGCGTGGCGATGGTGGCGGCGGTCCCGGGTTTGTCCACAGCCAGAAGCCGGATGTAATAGCCGCCCTCGTGCAATTGCATGGGCGCCTTGCCCGGAACCGTGAGGCTTCGAACCGCGCGGCCGAATGGCGCGACCTTCACGCCGCGCGCGATGTCGCCGATGTCGGCAACCACCGCCGAAGCAGTCGCAAGCCCGCCGGCACCGGGACCCACCAGGGTGATCGGCGCGATGCCGTCGGCATCGACGGTGACCGCATTGGTCACGCCCATGACCTGCGCGATCGCGGATTCCTTCGGCACCATGGTGGGGTGAACGCGCTGCTCGATCCCGCTCTCGGTCTTCACCGCAACGCCAAGCAGCTTGATGCGGTAGCCGAGTTCGTCGGCGGCAATCAGGTCGGCCGGCGCGATCGAGGAAATGCCTTCGACATAGATCGCATCCGCATCGACCTTGGTGCCGAATGCGATGGAGGCGAGGATCGCGAGCTTCTGCGCGGTATCATAGCCTTCCACGTCGAACGTCGGGTCGGCTTCGGCATAGCCCAGACGCTGCGCGTCCTTCAGGCATTCGGCGAAGGACAGCTTTTCCTGCTCCATGCGGGTCAGGATGTAATTGCAGGTGCCGTTCAGGATGCCGTAGATGCGGGCGAAGGAATTGCCGGCAAAGCCTTCGCGCAGCGTCTTGATGATCGGGATCGCGCCGGCGACCGCGGCCTCGAAATTGAGCGCGACATCGTTGGCTTCCGCGAGTTGCGCCAGCGCCAGGCCATGTTTCGCCAGCAGCGCCTTGTTGGCGGTCACCACCGGCTTCTTCGCCTTCAGCGCCGCTTCCACCGCAGCCTTGGCCGGATCGCCGTCGCCGCCCATCAGTTCGACGAACACGTCGATGCCTGGATCGGCGGCCAGCGCGACCGGATCGTCAACCCAGCGGATGCCCGACAGATCGACCCCGCGGTCCTTGTCCTTGCTGCGCGCGGAGACCGCGACGACTTCGACACGGCGGCCGCAGCGCGCAGCCAGTTGGTCCTCCGCGATCAAGCGAATGACGGATGAGCCGACCGTGCCTAAGCCGGCGAGACCCACTTTGAGTGGCGCGACCATATTCAGATCCGAGAAATAGAGAGCGAAGGGGTGCTAGCGCCGGTTGGCGAGCGGAACGACGTTGTGCAGCTTGTCGATCCCGGTTTCCAGGAAGCGGCGGAGATTGCGCGCGGCCTGCCGGATGCGCTGCTCGTTCTCGACCAGCGCGATCCGCACGTACTCGTCGCCATGCTCGCCGAAACCGATGCCGGGAGCGACCGCAACATCCGCCTTTTCGACCAAGAGCTTCGAAAACTCGATCGAACCCATGCCGCGGAACGGCTCGGGAAGCTTGGCCCAGGCGAACATCGACGCGGACGGCGACGGAATCTGCCAGCCGGCACGGCCGAAGCTTTCCACCAGCACGTCGCGGCGCTTGCGATAGATCTCGCGCATCTCGCGAATGCAATCGTCCGGACCGTTGAGCGCCGCGGTCGCGGCGACCTGCACCGGCGTGAAGGCGCCGTAATCGAGGTACGACTTCACCCGTCCGAGCGCGGCGATGACGCGCTCGTTGCCGACCGCAAAGCCCATGCGCCAGCCCGGCATCGAAAAGGTCTTCGACATCGAGGTGAATTCGACGGTCACGTCCATCGCGCCCGGCACCTGCAGCACCGACGGCGGCGGATTGTTGTCGAAATAGACCTCGGCATAGGCGAGATCGGAGAGGATGATGATCTCATGCTTCTTCGCGAATGCGACGAGGTCCTTGTAGAAGTCGAGGCTCGCCACGCAGGCGGTCGGATTCGCCGGATAACAGGCGATCACGGCGATCGGCTTCGGAATCGAATGCTGCAGGGCGCGTTCCAGCGCCGCGAAGAAGTCCGGATTGGGCTCGGCGGGCACGGAGCGGATCACGCCGCCCGCCATCAGGAACCCGAAGGCGTGTATCGGATAGCTCGGATTGGGCACGAGCACGACGTCGCCCGGCGAGGTAATCGCCTGCGCGACATTGGCGAAGCCTTCCTTGGAGCCCAGCGTCGCGACGACCTGGGTGTCGGGATTGAGCTTCACCCCGAAACGTCGCTCGTAATAGCCGGCCTGGGCCCGGCGCAGACCGGCAATCCCCTTGGACGCCGAATAACGATCAGTGCGCGGACGGCCGAGGGTCTCTTTCAACTTCTCGATGACGTGAGCCGGCGCCGGCAGGTCCGGATTGCCCATGCCGAGATCGATGATGTCGGCGCCAGCGTTGCGCGCGGCGGCCTTGGCGCGGTTGACCTGCTCGAACACATAGGGCGGCAAACGTCGGACGCGATAAAACTCTTCCATTGGTCAACTCGTCCCTGGCGCCAAAGCTTTCCGGGCTGCGGGCCTCCCCTGAGCCGGTTTCAGGGCAGTTTTCCGATTCAAAATGACCGGCCGATGCGATCTTTTATCACGGGCGTACACTTCCGCTAGTGGTCTGGGGCGGTAACGGCCACGGCGGCGCTCCGGGAGCGGTCTGCCCGGCCGCGGCCGGCTGGGCGACGGCCGCACCGCCGCTGCGGCTCCGTGCCCGCTTGGCCTCCTGGTTCTCCTTGGCCGCCTTGGCTTTGGCGGCCTTTTCAGCGGCCGCCTTGTCCCGCGCGATATTCTTCTGCTGGTTGGGCTGCCGGTTGCGCACCGCGATCAGATCGGCCTCGAGCTTTTTTTGCTGCTCTGCATCAAGCACAGCCGGACGCCGCGCCGGCATGTCGTTGACGGCCGGATAGGCCGGCGCTTCCGCAGGCCGGGCCGGCGCCCCGGCCGGCAGCCCGCCGAGTTCCTGTGGAATCCGGTCGATATCGCTGGTCGAGCACCCCGAAATCAGGAGTACCAGTGCCAGCGTCAGGAGCGTGCGGAGGCCGAAGCCCGGCACGGGACATGCACTCATGCGGCAATCTGGCATCTGCGGCACTGTTCTGACGGGAATTTGCGCGGGTAACGGGCTAATATGACGAAAGCAAGGATGAAAGAATGGGCGGCCAACGTCCATAGCCGTCCAATGGCCGTCACCTTGCAGGAGGATACTGCCGGCGCCATCTGGTCGTATGGAAACGCTTGAGTGGGGCAATGAACAAACTGCCGGACCGACTGGCCGCCGCCGAGGCAGGCCAGGTCGATATCGAACGCTTCGCCTTCAACGTCGCACGACTGGTCGAACAGGGTGGCAAGGCGCTCGCGGCTTATCTGAAGCCGCGCGAGGACGGCGCCGCCAAGGTCGATTTCCCCGACCAGATCCGGGACGCGGTCAAGACTCTCGGACAGGTGCTGGAGTACTGGCTGTCCGATCCGCAGCGCTCCGTCGAATTGCAGCGCAGGATCGGGGCTGCGTATCTTGAGCTGTGGGGCAGCGCCGTCAAACGCATGGCGGGCGAAGACGCGGCCCCTGCGATCAAGGCCGATCCGAGGGACAAGCGCTTTGCCGACCCAGAATGGTCGAGCAACCAGTTCTTCGACTTCCTGAAGCAACTCTACCTGTTGTCGACGCGATGGGCGGAGCAGCTCGTCGACGAGGCCCAGTCGCTCGACCCCCACACCCGCCAGAAGGCGGAATTCTACATCCGCCAGATCGCCAACGCGCTGTCGCCGTCGAACTTCGTGCTGACCAATCCCGAACTCTTGCGCGAGACGCTCTCGTCCAACGCCGAGAACCTCGTGCGCGGGATGACCATGCTGAGCGAGGACATCGACGAGAAGGGCAATCTCAAGATCCGGCAATCCGATCCGACCATGTTCGAGGTCGGGCGCAATCTCGCGGTCTCGCCCGGCAAGGTGATTTTCCAGAACGAGCTGATGCAGCTCATCCAGTATGCGCCATCCACCGAAACGGTGCTGAAGACGCCGCTGCTGATCGTGCCGCCGTGGATCAACAAGTTCTATATTCTCGATCTCACGCCGGAAAAATCCTACATCAAATGGTGCGTCGACCAGGGCCTCACCGTGTTCGTGATCTCCTGGGTCAACCCGGATGCAAGGCTCGCGAAGAAGGGCTTTGCCGAATACATGCAGGAAGGACCGCTCACCGCACTCGACGTCATCGCGCAGGTCACCGGCGAAACCGAGGTCCATGCGGCGGGCTATTGCGTCGGCGGCACGCTGCTCGCCGTGACCCTCGCCTATATGGCGGCGAAGGATGACACCAGGATCAAGTCGGCGACCTTCTTCGCGACCCAGGTCGATTTCCGGCACGCCGGCGACCTCAAGGTCTTCGTCGACGAGGAGCAGCTCGAAGCGCTCGAACAGCGCATGCAGGACCTCGGCTATCTCGAGGGCAGCAAGATGGCGACCGCCTTCAACATGCTGCGCTCGAACGACCTGATATGGCCCTATGTCGTGAACAATTACCTGCGCGGCAAGGCGCCCTTCCCGTTCGACCTGCTGTACTGGAATTCCGACGCGACCCGGATGCCGGCGGCCAATCATTCCTTCTACCTGCGCAATTGCTACCTCAACAACGCGCTGACCGACGGCAAGATGAAGTTCGCCGACGTCGCCCTCGACCTGAAGAAGGTCAAGGTGCCGGTCTATAATCTCGCGACGCGGGAAGATCACATCGCGCCCGCCAAATCGGTCTATCTCGGATCGAAATATTTCGGCGGACCGGTGCGCTTCGTACTGTCCGGATCGGGCCATATCGCCGGCGTGGTGAACCCGGTCTCCAAGGGCAAGTATCAATACTGGACCGGCCCGAAGCCGAGCGGCACCGATGTCGAGGCCTGGCTGCAGAAGGCCAAGGAACATCCGGGCTCGTGGTGGCCGGACTGGATGGCCTGGATCACGGCGCAGTCCGACGAACGGGTGCCGGCGCGTGAACCGGGCGGCGGCAAGCTCGCCCCGATCGAGGACGCGCCGGGCAGTTACGTCAAAGTGAAGTCGTAATGCCGGGGTGTCAGGCCGCGACGCCGAAATCGACCTTGCCGGTCGCCAGGTCATAGACCGCGCCGGCCACCTTGATTTTTCCGTCGGCCACCGACTTGGCGAGCGTCGGCTTGGCCTTGAGGCGCGCAACCACGCGCTGCACGTTGGCGCGGACCGCACGACGGGCGAGGTCATCGCCGCCTTTGAGGCTCCTCACCGCCGGGATGATCGGGGCCACGACCGAACCGATCGCTCCGGGGAATTTGACATTTTTCGTCACAGCCTCGATCGCCGCATCGACCGCACCGCATTGGGTGTGGCCCAGGACCAGCACCAGCCGCGCACCGAGCACGCCGGTGCCATATTCGACCGAACCGAGCCCCGAACCCTCGACCGTATTACCAGCCACCCGGACGATGAAGAGTTCGCCAAGGCCGCGGTTGAACAGCGTCTCGGGCGGCGTGCGCGAATCCGAGCATCCGACGATCACAGCGAATGGCGCCTGCCCGCCGGCAAGCGAGTGTATCCGCTCCGGGGAAGTCGCGGTGCAGGAGCCGTTCAGGAAGTCGGCATTGCCCTGCTTCAGGAGTTCGATCGCCTGATCGGCGGTGACCGTGGTTTTCGGCTTGGGGGACGCTGCCAGGATGGGGCTCGCCGTCCACGGCGCAGCGGCAGCCAGACAGCCGCAACCGAACCCGCTGATGAACTGGCGCCGCGACCGGATTGGCATTGTGCTCTCCCCCCGAGAATTTCGAGTTGCGCCATATGGACCGGACAACCTGTCCAGGAGGTAAACGCGGGCTATCGCCCGGCATACGCCGCGCGATATAGTCGATCACCTCGGAATCGTGACGGGAGGCGACTGTGCTGGGCGAAATGACGGGACAGCTGTCGAAGGAATTGTTCTGGCTGACCATGACCTGCGTCCTGACGCTGGTCATCTGGATCCCCTACACTCTCGATCGCATCAAGGTCCGCGGATTGTGGGGAACGCTCGACAATCCCTCGACGAAGGACAAGCCGCAATCGCCGTGGGCGCACCGGCTCTATTTCGCGCATACCAACGCGGTCGACAATCTCGTGACCTTCGCGCCGCTGGTGCTGATCCTCAACACCCTCGATATCTCGACCCGCACCACGGCCATCGCCTGCGCCGTCTATTTCTGGTCGCGGCTCGCCCATGCGATCATCTACGCATTCGGCATTCCGGTGCTGCGGACGCTCGCCTTCTTCGTCAGCTTCCTGGCGCAGGCCGTGCTGGTGCTCGCGATCTTCCGCATCGTGTAGGCGCGACGGGGCACGGCCTTGCGGACGTGCCCCTGCCCTTCATGACGCGAGTTTGACCGGAATTTTCAGGTAATGGACGCCGTTTGATTCCGCCGGCGGAAAGTGGCCGGCGCGGATGTTGACCTGGATCGACGGCAGCAGCAGCAACGGCGCCGCCAGCGTCGCGTCCCGCTTTTCGCGCATCGCCACGAACGCATCCTCGGTCACGCCGGCGCCGACATGGACATTGCGTTCGCGTTCTTCGCCGACGGTGGTTTCCCAGGCATAGGTGTCGCGGCCCGGCGCCTTGTAGTCGTGGCACATGAACAATCGCGTCTCCGGCGGCAGCGCGAGAATGCGCTGGATCGAGCGATAGAGCGTACGGGCATCGCCACCGGGGAAGTCGGCGCGGGCCGTGCCGTAATCCGGCATGAATAACGTATCGCCGACGAACACCGCGTCGCCGATCCTGTAGGACAGGCAGGCCGGCGTGTGTCCGGGCGTATAGATCGCCTCGACCGTGAGATTGCCGATCTTCAGGGTTTCGCCATCCTTGAGCAGGCGGTCGAATTCGCTGCCGTCGCCCGAGACATCGAGCGCATTGAACACCGGACGGAAGATGCGTTGCACGTCCTTGATGTGTTCCCCGATCGCGACCTTGGCGCCGGTCTTCGCCTTGATGTACGGCGCGCCGGACAGGTGGTCGGCATGCGCATGGG
This sequence comes from Pseudomonadota bacterium, assembly GCA_023387555.1. Classification (GTDB taxonomy): domain Bacteria; phylum Pseudomonadota; class Alphaproteobacteria; order Rhizobiales; family Xanthobacteraceae; genus Pseudorhodoplanes. The sequence goes on along the minus strand of JAEWHY010000206.1, from coordinate 7,056 downwards.
TCTCCAGCACCCATGCGATCGTGAGCCGCGCCTCGGCCGCAGCCTTCAGGATGGCGTCGGCCGAGCGGACATCCGCCTTGCCGCTGCGGTTGTCGTAGTCGAGCACCGGGTCGATCACCGCGGCCTGGCGCGTCGACGGATCGGACACCAGATAACTGACCGTGTTGGTCGGCTCGTCGAAAAACGCCTTGATGTCGGGTGCCTGCGTCATGGCTTCTCTCTCCTGCTCCCTCGATTTTCTCGCATCGCCTTGACAAACATATTCACACATTCTAATTTAGCAATACGTAATATAAATCAAGAGCGAACCAGGGACAGACGATGGCCGTTCCGGCAATGACGATGGAAAGGCTGGAGGAGCGCGCCGGCGAAGCCGCACAATTGCTGAAGCTGCTCGCCAACGAGACGCGTCTCCTCATCCTGTGCCGCCTCGTCGCGCAGCGCGAAATGTCGGCGGGCGCAATCGTTGCGGCGGCCGGCCTCGGCCAGTCGGCGGTCTCGCAGCATCTGGCGAAGCTGCGCGACGACAAGCTGGTGGCAACGCGCCGCGACGGCCAGACGATCTACTACCGCATCGCCGACAAGACCGTCGCCCGCATCATCGCCGTCCTCAAGGACATCTATTGCCGCGACGCCTGAGCGCGGCGTTGAGATAACGCAAACAGGAAAGGACGCTTCCCATGTCCGCCAACACCCCGTCCGCCAATACACCGCCTGCCATGACCCCGATCTCCCCGCAGCGCGCCGCCACATTGATGCGCGACGGCGCAACGCTGGTCGACATCCGCGAGCGCGACGAATATGCCCGCGAACACATCGAAGGCGCGCGCCATCATGCATTGTCGACGCTGGACCGCGCGCATCCGGCCCGCCCCGGCGACGCCGTGCTGATCTTCCACTGCAAGTCCGGCGCGCGCACCGCGCAGGCCGCGCAGCAGATCGCCAGCGGCACCCCCGCGGGCGTTGAGACCTATATCCTCGATGGCGGAATCGATGCCTGGAAGAAGGCCGGCCTGCCGGTGATCGTCGATCGCAAGGCGCCGATCCCGGTGATGCGGCAGGTCCAGATCGGTGCGGGCAGCCTCGTCCTGCTGGGCGCCATACTCGGCGCGACGGTCTCCCCCGGCTTCTATGCCCTCTCCGCCTTTGTCGGCGCCGGTCTGATCTTCGCGGGAGCGACCGGCTTCTGCGGCATGGCGCGTGTTCTCGAGTTGATGCCATGGAACCGTCGCGTCACCGCGTGACGCCGCAAACGGCAGGCCAGCCATGATGCAATCTTTGGCCGCAGTGATGTCGGGCAGCCTGGTCGGCCTCTCGCTCGGCCTGATCGGCGGCGGCGGGTCGATCCTCGCGGTGCCGCTGCTGATCTATGTCGTCGGCATGCCGTCCGTGCATGCGGCCATCGGCACCAGCGCGGTGGCGGTTGCGGCGAGCGCCGCGGTCAGCCTGATCGGCCATGCGCGGGCGCGCAACGTGCGCTGGCCCTGCGCTCTTGTCTTTGCATTCTCGGGTATCGCCGGCGCCGCCGCGGGCGCGCAACTCGGCAAGATGATGGACGGAACGCGCCTGCTGGCGCTGTTCGGCGTCCTGATGATCGTCGTGGGCGCCGCGATGCTGCGCCGCAAGCATGGCGGCGACGATCCCGGCGTTCGCCTCGACCGCTCTAGCGCACGCCGGCTGCTCCCGATCCTCGCCGCGACCGGCTTCGGTGTCGGCCTGCTCTCCGGTTTCTTCGGCATCGGCGGCGGCTTCCTGATCGTGCCCGGCCTGATCGGCGCGACCGCGATGCCAATGCTGGACGCGATCGGCTCCTCGCTCGTCTCGGTCACGCTGTTCGGTGCGACCACCGCGACGAGCTATGCGCTGTCGGGCCTGGTCGACTGGCGGATCGCCGGCCTGTTCGTACTGGGCGGCGCGATCGGCGGGCTGATCGGCCTCATCGCCGCGCGACGGCTGGCGTCGCGCAAGCGCGCCCTCACCTATGTCTTCGCCGCGGTCGTGATCTCGACCGGCATCTACGTCGTCGCCACGTCCCTGATCCGCTGAAGCGGCTTACGGAAACAGCGCGATCTGATCGATCCCGGTCGTCTCTGGATATCCCATCATCAGGTTCATGTTCTGGATCGCCTGACCCGACGCGCCCTTCACCAGGTTATCGAGCGCCGAAACGATGATGGCGCGGCCCGGCACGCGATCCTTGGCGACCCCGATGAAGGTCCAGTTGGAGCCGCGCACATGCCGGGTCTGCGGCGTCTCGCCGAACGGCAGCACGTGAACGAAGTCGGCCTTTTCGTAGAACTTCAAGAGGATGTCGTGCAGCTCTTCCGGCGTCCGGCCGCGCCGGCCCTGCACATAGATCGTCGAGAGAATGCCGCGGTTCATCGGCACGAGATGCGGCGTGAAGCTGACGATCACCTCCTTGCCGGCGGCGAGCGAGAACTCCTGGTCGAGCTCCGCCATATGCCGGTGACCGCCAACGCCGTAGGCGTGGAAGCCTTCCGACACCTCAGAGAACAGCATCGCCTCCTTCGCCGAACGGCCTGCGCCGGTCATGCCGGACTTGGCGTCGATCACGATGCCCTCGGTCTCGATCGCCTTGTTCTTCAGAAGCGGCACCAGCGGCAGCTGCGCGCAGGTGGTGTAGCAGCCCGGATTGGCGACAAGCCGCGCCTTCCTGATGTCGCGCTTGTGAATCTCCGCAAGCCCGTACACCGCCTCGGTCTGGAGCTCCGGTGCGTGGTGCTCGTGGCCGTACCATTTGGCATAGGCCGCCGTGTCGCTCAGCCGGAAATCGGCCGAGAGGTCGACCACCTTGGTGTCGGGCGCCTCGGCCAGCAATTGCTTGAGCACCTTCTGGGTGGTCGCATGCGGCAGCGCGCAGAACACGAGATCGAGCGCCTGCGCCTTCCAGTCGAGCCCCTCGAGAGAAACCAGCGTCGGCAGGTCGAACGGCGCGAACTGCGGAAACACGCTGCGCATCTCCTGCCCGGCCTTGCGGTCGGCGGTGAGCAGCGCAAGCTCGACGCGCGGATGGCGCAGCAGCATGCGCACGAGTTCGGATCCGGTATAGCCGGATGCACCGAGGATCCCGATCTTCGCTCTCGTCGCCATGTCATCACTCCGCAAGGGGCGGCCGTCGCCGCCGGGTAGTTACGTCGCCGGACGGACCTTGGAAAGCACGGATTTCGGTGGGAAACGCCGCGACGCCAGGGTCAGCGGCAGGGTTTGGATCAGGCGAACGGATCCGTCCCGGCCGCAGGAGCGGCACGGCGGCGGCGGATCGTTATCGGCCTGACGGTCATGATGCGGCCATATAGGCTGCGACAGTGTCACCGTCAATTCCGTGATGAGCCGGACTTTCCCGCGGTCACCGGCCTGTCGTACTGGTGCTCCATGATCGGCGCCATGACCTTGTTGCGGCTGTGCTTCATCGTCCTGTTCGGGGCGATGAGCGTCATGCATGGGCCTGTCATGACGTTTTCGTTTGCGCACGGCACCACGGCTGCCGGGCATGAGGCTGCCACGCACGCGCCTGCCGGCCATTCGTCCGAAGCCTTGCTTTCCGAAGCCTTGCCGGACTGCCACGAACACCAGGCGCTGCCAGCGCAACACGAACCGAAACACGCCCCGAGGCACGTTCACTGCAATGCGTTCGCCTGCTTCATGGCGGTCGAGCCGCTGCCGGTCGTCGCCCGTCCGGCGCAACCGGTCCTGTTTGCGATCATGACCGCCGCACCCGTGCACGCACTCGATTCGGTGCGGACCGCACCGGCCCTGCCTCCTCCCCGCGCCCAAGGCTGATCGTTCGATAACGCGCCCCCTCAGGTGCGCCGGTTCGGCCGCGCACATCGTTCAGCTTTGGAGAAGCATTCATGACCATGAAACTGATCGTCGGCCTCGTGGCCGGCACACTGGCGCTCGGCACCGCCTCAGCCTTCGCGCAATCGCATCAGCACCACGGCCATGGCGCGCATCAGCAGCCCGCCGCAGCCGCCACCGACCATTCCGCCCATGCTGGCAGCAAGCCCAAAGGCGACACCGGTCCGTCCAGCCTCGCCTATCAAGCCATCAACGCGAAGATGCATGAGGGCATGGACATCGCCTTCACCGGCAATGCCGACATCGACTTCGTGCGCGGCATGATCGCGCATCATCAGGGCGCGGTCGACATGGCGAAGACCGTGCTCGCCTTCGGCAAGGATCCGCAGATCCGCAAGCTCGCCGAGGAGATCATCACGGCGCAGGAAAGCGAAATCGCGCTGATGCAGGGCTGGCTGAAGCAGAACGCGAATTAGCGAAACGCAAATAGAGCATCGGAACGCAAAGCCGCCCGGTTGATGCCGGGCGGTCTTTCAGGAGCGCGGGACGCCGGCAAGAAGCAGGCCCTCGCCCAGCCGCTGCATGACGGCCGGCTGAAACGGCCACGCATTCTGCGCACCCTGCACCGTCAGATGACGGTCCTTGCGCAGCAGGTCGCGCGCCAGTCGGCGCGCCTCTGCCCCCGCACCCATGTGAGCGATCGCGGCAACCCTTATGCGGTCGGCCCAGAACGAGTCCGGCACCGATTGCGTGCCGCTTTGCACCCAGCCTGCCGCGCGCTCGTAGCGGCCGGCGCAGAAATGCGCGCAGCCGATCCCGATGAAGGCAAGATGACGGATCGGCTCGAACGGCATCAGATGCAGCGTCATCTGCAACTCGCGCACCGCACCCTGGTGATCGCCCTGATAGGCCGACAGCCATCCGCGGCGCACCCACGCCCATGGCGACCATGGCTCGATCGCCAGCGCCCGCTCGCCCAGCCGGTCGGCTTCGTTGAGCCGGCGTGACAGTGTCAGAGCACCGCTGCACAGGCTCAGCGCGGTGCCGTCGCGCGCCGCCATGCGCGAGGCCTCGTCGGAATAGCGCAGCGCGGTGGCGCGATCCTGCTGCGGCGTCGTGCTGAAACCATGCGCGGCGCGCTGGCTCCAGCACCATGCCGCGATCGCCTTGGGCAATACGAAATGCGGGGCAAGTTCAAGCGCGCGTTCGACATCCTCGAGCGCGGCACGATTGGCATCCGGCGCCACCATGAAGGCCGATGCGAAGGCGCGCCAGGTCAGACGCAAGGCCTCGTCGTCGACATCGGCCAGAACCGGGTCGCGCCGCGCGGCCTTGAGCGTCTCGGACGGCAATTCACCAAACTCTTTCCGATACTGCGCGGCGAAGCGGCCGAGTTCGGCAAAGCCGTTGCCGTTCGCGATCTGCGTGACGCTCGCCTCCTTGTCGGCCGTGAGCAATTGCTGGCGCACGCGCGCCAGCCGCGTCTTGCGAACCCATCCGAGCGGCGTGACGCCGAGATGACTCTTGAAATGCGCCTCGATGGTGCGCGGCCGAACGCCGGCGACGGCCGCAAGTTCATCGAGCCGGATCGGCTCGTCGAGGCGCTGATTGAGAAAGGACAGCGCCAGCCTGAGGCTGTCGGGCAGCGACGCACGCTCCCTTGAGGTCAGTCCATCGCCATCGGTATCCGGCCGCGCCATCGAAGACTCCAAACGGAAGCACTTCGCTCAAATCGTAGTTCGCGAGATCGATCTTTCTCAGGATCGCTTTGCGGCGGCATCACCCGATCGGATGAACGCGATCACGAAAATGCGAGCCGCTGCGCATTCCGCATGACGCTGCGCCTGGCGCATAGCGTGTGCCCTCGATCCCGGGGCAATGGTCCGGCCGCGCATCCAGCGCATACATCGATAAACCGGAGGAAATCTATCATGTCCGCTGCAGTTCAGTCCATCGCGCCGCAAGCCAAGGTTCCCGCTCCCGATCTCGCAGGCCTCAAGACCAAGCAGCAGGCGGCCTGGTCGTCCGGCGATTATGCGGTCGTCGGCACCACGCTGCAGATCGTCGGCGAGCAATTGTGCGAGACGATGGATCTGCGTTCCGGCCAGCGCGTGCTCGATATCGCGGCCGGAAACGGCAATGTCACGCTCGCCGCCGCGCGCCGCTGGTGCGATGTGGTGGCGAGCGATTATGTCCCCGCGCTGCTCGATCGCGCGATGGAACGCGCCCGCGCCGAGCATCTCGACATCGAAATCCGGCAGGCCGATGCGGAGGCGCTGCCGTTCGATGACTCAAGCTTCGATGTCGTGGTGTCGACCTTCGGCATCATGTTCACGCCCGATCAGGACAAGGCCGCGGCGGAGATGGCGCGGGTGTGCCGGCCGGGCGGCAAGATGGGGCTCGCCAACTGGACGCCGCAGGGCTTCATCGGTCAGGTGTTCAAGACGCTTGGTTCCTATCTGCCGCCGCCGGCCGGGGTGAAGTCACCGGCGCTGTGGGGAACGCGCGACCGGCTCATCGAGATGTTCGGCCCTTCCGCGGCCTCGATTACGACCGAACCGCGGAATTTCGTGTTCCGCTACCGCTCGCCGGCGCATTTCCTCGATGTGTTCAAGACCTATTACGGGCCGGTGCTGAAAGCGCTCGCCGCGCTCGACGAGACGAGGCGCGCCGCCCTGCTCTCCGACCTCGAAGTGCTGATCGCACGCTTCAACCGCGCCACCGACGGCACCATGGTGGTGCCGAGCGAATATCTCGAAGCGGTCATCGTCAAACGCTGACGGCTGCGGACGAAGCCATGCGCCGCTCCGGCGCATGGCTGTCCGAGCGATCAAATCACGCCTGCGGCGTGAAGCGATAGCCGTCGCCGCGCCGTTCGATGTGGCCGAGCGCGGGGAACGGCAGGTGATAGCCGGCCATCGGCATCTTCTCGGCGGCCAGCATGTCGTACAGCTTGCGCCGCGTCGCCACCGCGGTGGGCCCGTCCATGTCGCCGCCGCCGAACCAGTCCGGATGGCGCACGAAGACCAGCGCAATGCCGGACGTGACGTCCGCCTGCACCAGCAATCGGCCCGAACCCGATGCGACGATGAACGAAGTGTGCCCCGGCGTATGGCCCGGCGTCGCCATTGCGGTGATGCCCGGCGCGACCTCGTTGCCGCTTTCGAATTTCGTCAGGTTCTTGCCGGGGATCGCGCCGAACACGCGCCGCACGTTGCCGTGCGCGTTGCGCAGATT
>JAEWHY010000182.1 GCA_023387555.1 Pseudomonadota bacterium | reverse complement strand
GGCTCGAGAACGACGCAGGCGATCTGATACGGATGTCGTGCAAACAAGTCGGCGACGCTGTCGAGATCGTTGTAATTGAATTGAAGCGTGTGAGAGCGCACCCGTTGCGGAATGCCGCCGGGCATCGGCGTCGTGCCAATGAACCAGTCAGACACCGAGAAGAACGGATGATCGCCGCAGATGGCGATGTAGTCGCGGCCGGTATGCGCGCGTGCGAGCCGGACTGCGCCGTCGAGCGCGTCGGACCCGTGCTTGCCGAATTTGACCATCTCGGCGGTTGGAATGAGCTCGAGAAAATGCTCGGCGCATTCGACCTCGATCGGGGCGGGGCGCACGAAGTTGGAGCCGAACTGCATCTGCTCCGTCACGGCATCGAGGACCGGGCGATAGGCGTGGCCGAGCGTGACCGATCGCAGGCCCATGCCGTATTCGATGAACTCGTTGCCATCGAGGTCCCAGACGTGGCTGCCGAGGCCTCTCGCAATGAAGCCGGGTGCGAGTTCGGGATATTGATCGTCGCCCTTCGCGTAGGTGTGCGCGCCGCCGGGAATCAGTTCGTGCGCGCGCCGGCTCAGGGCGCGACCGTTATCGAACCTTGTCCCTCCGAGCCTGCCGGCGGGCTTCGTCACCTGCAAGAGGACGTTGCTATCGCCCATTAAAAGAAGTCTCCGCAGCACGCATACGATTGGGTATACGGCAAGGTGGTGGTGGGAGCGCTATGCGACCGTGGGACGCACCCGGGTCTAGAAGCGGAGATTGGGCGTCTCCGCCGCATTGTTCTCTCGGTAACCCTACCGCTTCACCCACTGACCGGCGTGTGAGCCGCGGAGCGTTAACCTCGTTGCCGTCCACAACTGCTACGGCATGCGTCAAACCGCATGGGTTGCGCGCAATAAATAGTCATCGCGCAAAACGTCGATGCGCGGGAAACACCTCTACGTCACAAACCTTACTGAAACGCGACCTCGGCGAAGCTGCGCAGCTTGCGCGAATGCAGCCGCTCTGATTCCTGCGCCTTCAGCTTTTCGATCGCGGCGAGGCCGATATCGAGGTGCTGGCTCACGCGCTGCCGGTAGAACTCAGCGGCCATGCCGGCAAGCTTGATCTCGCCGTGCAGCGGCTTGTCGGAAATGCACAGCAACGTTCCGTAAGGGACGCGGAAGCGGAAGCCGTTGGCGGCGATGGCCGCGGATTCCATATCGAGCCCCACCGCGCGCGACAGCGACAGGCGCTGGATGACCGCGGTGTGATTGCCGAGCTCCCAGTTGCGATTGTCGACGCTCGCCACTGTACCGGTGCGCATGATGTGCTTGAGCGCGTAGCCCGACAGCCCGGTGACTTCGGCAAGCGATTGTTCGAGCGCGACCTGGATCTCGGCGAGCGCAGGGATCGGCACCCAGAGCGGCAGTTCCTCGTCCAGCACATGATCTTCCCGCACATAGCCATGCGCCAGCACATAGTCGCCGAGCTTCTGGGTGTTGCGCAGGCCAGCGCAATGTCCGAGCATCAGCCAGGCGTGCGGGCGCAGCACCGCGACATGGTCGGTGATGTTGCGGGCGTTCGAGGGGCCGGTGCCGATATTGATCATCGTGATCCCGCGGCTGCGCGGTGCGGTCAGATGATAGGCCGGCATCTGCGGCAGGCGGGCCGGCGCCGTTGCCGGCGTCGTGGGCGGCGTGTCCTTCTTCGTGATGACGTTGCCGGGCTCGACAAAGGCGTCGCAGGACGCATCGCCCGCCGCGACGCGCTCGCGGCACATCCGCACGAAGGCGTCGACATAGAACTGATAGTTGGTGAAGATCACGAAGTTCTGGAAATGCTCGGGATCGGTGCCGGTGTAATGCACCAGCCGATGCAAGGAATAGTCGACGCGCGCGGCCCGAAACATTGCGAGCGGCGCCGGCGCGCCGGGCGGCAGGTGCAAGGTGCCGTCGGCAATGGCATCGTCCATGGTCGCAAGATCGGGCGTGTCGAAATGATCGCGCAACGGCCGGCCCGCCGCCGCAAGGCCGCCCGAGACCAGGCCTTCGGCCAGTCCTGCGGCGGAGGTGTACGCGAAGTGGATCGGGATCGGCTCGTGCGACTCGCCGACTTCCACGGGGACGCGATGGTTGGCGAGCAGCAATTCGATCTGCTCGATGAAATAGTCCCGGAACAGGTCGGGACGCGTGACGCTGGTCTCATGCGTGCCCGGACCCGACACGAAACCGTATGACAGGCGTGAGTCCATCCGCCCGTGGGTGTCCGTGGTGATGCGGACGAACGGATAGGTGGCGCGCACCCGCACCCCGAGCGGGGCGCCCGCGGCAAAGGCTTCGAACTGCTCGCGCAGGAATGAGGTGTTGCGCCGGTAGATATGCGCGAGCCGTGCGACCGCAGCGCGCGCGTCGGTGAAACGCTCGGTCGGGAGGTGGGTCGGGGAGAGGAATGGTGCTCGCTCTTGCATGATCGCCGAGCTTCTACCGCCGCCGTATTAAGTCAAGCCGTTGCAATGCAGGGCGGTGAGCGTGCTCATCTTCGCCATTGGTACGATGGGAGCCTGAAGACTATCCAGTGACCGAGGCGCGAGAGTGTGTGCAGCAAACGGGCGGCGGCCATTCAGTGTTGACAGTGATGTTCCACCAAACATAGTTTTTGAAATGCCCGCGACAAGGTGACGACCCGACGCTGGGACGGCAGATTTCCTTGCGGGGTTCTATTGGATATCTACAAGTCGCAAGGCTTCGGCAATTCGGTCGGTCTGAGTGCGTCCAGTGGCCTGCTGGTTATCGACTTCACCATCGGGTTCAACGATCCGGTGTGGTTCGGCGGCGGCAACATTTCGGAGGCCGCGACGCGCACGGAATATCTGCTGGCGGAGTGCCGGGCACTGGGCCTGCCGATCGCGCACAGCCGGATTGTCTATCCGGACGATGCCCAGTTTCAGACGGTGTTTGCGAGAAAGGCGCCGCGGCTGAGACTCCTGACGGAGTCCAATCCGGCGAGCCATTTCATTCCGTCATTGCAGCCGCTTCCAGGTGAGTGCGTCATCACCAAGACTGAGCCATCCGCGTTTTTCCAGACGCCGCTCGCGGGGTGGTTGAAGGACAAGGGCGTCAAGTCGCTGCTGGTCGCGGGTTGCACGACCTCCGGCTGCGTGCGCGCGTCCGTCGTGGATGCCATGAGTTTTGGGTTCGACACCACGGTCATCAAGGATTGCGTCGGCGATCGTGCGCCAGGACCCCATGAAGCCAACCTTTACGACATCGAGCAGAAATACGGCGATGTGAGATCGGCTGAATCGGTGTTGTGCGAACTGCAAGCCTGAAGCCGGTGTGAAGTGATGGATCGTCTTGGTTATTGCAAAAAGTTCGATGTACTTGCGCCGTCGAACAATCACCATCGTGCAGCGACTCCGGTATCACGGATCAGGCGAGACGAGCAGAAGCAGATGCCGGGTCACAACTGAATGCGTACTCAGGTTGGTATTATCGGAGCAGGCCCGTCAGGCCTGATGCTGTCGCATATCCTGCACCGCGCAGGGATCTCCTCGATCGTGGTGGAACGAGGCAATGCCGATCACATCGCGACCCGGCTGCCCGCCGGCGGACTGGAGCATGGCACGGTCGAACTGATTAAGCGGGTCGGTCTCGGCAAGCGACTGCAGGAGCTTGCGATGACCGTGCATGCGACCGACTTCCGGTTCGCCAATTCCGCGCATCGCATTTCCTTGGACGAGGTGACCGGGCATCATTTCACGATCTATCCGCGATATGAGTTCGTCAGCGATCTTCTGAATGCGCGCAGCGAGACGCAGGAACCGGTCCTGTTTGATTCTGCTGTTGTCGCCCTCGAAGGCATCGAGAGCGGTCGGCCGATCATCCACTTCGAGAACGAAGCAGGTCTCTCGCGGATCGAATGCGATTTCATCGCGGGTTGCGACGGCTATCACGGCATCTCGCGGCGAAGCATTCCGGCGGCGGTCCAGACCCACTACGAGGAGAATTATCCGTTCAGCTGGCTTGGCATTCTCGTCGACGTTCCGCCTTCGACCACCGAAATCGCCTACAGCTGCCATGAGCGGGGCTTTGCGATGAATAGTTTTCGCGCGGCCACGGTCAGCCTCATGTGTCTGCAATGCGAGCCGAACGACAAGGTCGAGAACTGGTCGGATAACCAGATCTGGGACGAGCTTCACGTGCGCCTCAACGTGCCGAACCGGCCGGAGGTGGCGGAAGGGCCGATCCTGCAGCGAAGCATCAAGCCGATGCGCAATTTCGTCACCGAGCCGATGAGTTACGGGCGGTTGTTCCTGGTGGGCGATGCGGCCCATATCGTGCCGCTGACCGGCGCGAAGGGGCTCAACTCCGCAATGTATGATGCCGCGCTGCTCGGCAGCGCGTTCATTGCGCACTACAATTGCAATTCGTCGGTCGAACTGGAACGCTATTCGGATGATTGCCTGCGACGCACCTGGCAGGTGCAGCGGTTCGCGGCGGACATGTGCAAGTCCTTGCACCAGTTCCCGAACTCAAGCGCATTTGAGCGGCGGGTCCGGCGCGCGCATCTGGAGTATCTGACCCGGACCGAGACCGGCCAGCGCTGGTACGCGGAGAATTTTGTCGGACTGCCCTACGCGTTCGACCGCATTCAGTAGAGACGGGCCGATCGGGGCAGGCGAGGGCGCTGACGCGTTTGTTAGTCTTGCCTGAGTTGCATTCTCGCCGCAGCCACAAAAGAAAAGGGGCCGCTTACGCGGCCCCTTCGCTTTGTGTGGCTTTGCGGTCGGACTTAGAAGTCCATGCCGCCCATGCCGCCCATTCCGCCGCCGCCCGGCATTGCCGGCGCGGCCTTCTTCGGCAGCTCGGCAACCATGGCTTCGGTGGTGATCAGGAGGCCGGCAACCGAGGCGGCGTTCTTGATCGCAGCACGCACGACCTTGGTCGGGTCGATGATGCCCTTCGAGAGCATGTTGCCGTATTCGGCATTCTGCGCATCGAAGCCGAAGGAGTACTGGTCCTTCTCCAGGATCTTGCCGACGATGACCGAACCGTCCTCGCCCGCGTTCATCGAGATCTGGCGAGCCGGAGCGGAGAGGGCGCGGTTGAACTGCAAAATCTCGGGAGCCACCGCGGCGACGTATTGATCTGCCGCAACGAGGCTGCCGGTTCGGCGGTGAGGATGACTGCGCCGGGCAGGGTACGGCAAGCCGGCGACTTGTTTTCGCCGCTGAGAGGGGCGCCGCGATTATTGATGCGCAAGCACAGGGTATAGCGCCATCAATCACGTTGCGATGGAATGTTAGTCACGAATACCTTCGCCGGAAGGTTGAATCCCCGGATGATTCGGTGACCTCAATCCAACGGTGGCGAGGACGATGACACGAATGATCAGACCAGCGCTGCTCCTGGGCAGCGCGCTTTTGGCTTCGACAATTCCGCAATTGGCGTCTGCGGCTACAGCGGAGGAGCAGATCCTCGCGCGGCTCAATGCTCTTGAACGGGAAAATAACGCGCTGCGCGCGCGTATCAATCGGCTCGAAGGTGCGAAGGCAACGCGGCCGCCGGCGCGCGGCACCGAAGCCAATCCCGCGCTCTCCGCACTGCCGAGCCGCCCGGCTGCCGAGGCATTTGAGAAATCTCCCGTGATTGCTACAAGCGTTCGTTCGACGCGAGGCACCGAGATCAGCGGTTCGCTGCTCTTCCTGCAGACGACGCCTGGCAATCTGGAATACGGCATACTGACGAACCCGTTGCCCGTGGTGTCGCCGCACTGGAACAGTCATACGCTCGATCCAGCCTTTGCACCGGCATTCGACGTTGGCGCTCGCTACTTCTGGGGCGCCAACGATATTGCCGTGAAATGGGTGCATCAGAACCGCACCACCAATGACAGGTTTGTGGGGTCGCCCGACCAGATGGCCGGACCGCCCTACCTGATCGGACCGGAATCCGCGGCGTACAAGGTGGGAAGCGGAACGGTTCAATCCAAATATGACTCGGTCAAATTGGACGCGGGGCATACGTTCTGCTTCGGTTGCGATTTCCAGTTGCGCGTTTTTGGCGGCGTCGAGTTCGCACGCCTTGGGCAGGATCTGACCGGAACGTTTCAAAGCTATAGCGGGGACGCGTCCAACTCCTACACCAACACATCGCGCTTCACCGGCGCCGGTCCTCGCTTGGGCGTAAGAGGCCAGTATGGGCTGGGAAGTTTCGATTTCAGCGGCGAAGTTGCGGCATCGGTGCTGATCGGAAGCGCGCAGAGCAGGGTCGACTATTTGACGATCAAGCCAGCGCTGGCCGAACCGACGGTACAGTATCTGGCCTCGCCGAATGAGACGCGAGTCATTCCCAGTGTGGACGCCAGACTGGCCGCTGCGTACAGTTTTGCACCTACTGCATATGGCCAACTCAAGCTCGAGGTCGGTTACCAGGCGGCCGTGTATTTTAATGCGGTCAGCGACTATGCTGTGACGCAGGTGCCCACCTCCCTCGTGCTGCCGCCTAACGGCATCTATCTCGCGACGGCCCAGCACTCTTACAACAACTTCACGACGCATGGTCCGTTCATGACGGCGAAGTGGCGGTTTGAGTAAGTGAGTGGGTGCGGCGGTTCACAGGCCAATACAAAAAGCCCCGGGAATTCTCCCGGGGCTTCGTGTTTCTTGAGACGTGCGACTGGATTAGAATTCCATGCCGCCGCCAAATTCGGCCATGGCCGACTTTGGCACTTTAGGTTTTGGCCGGCTCGGGACTTCTGACTGACGTCAGAAGTCCATGCCGCCCATGCCGCCCATTCCGCCGCCGCCCGGCATTGCAGGCGCGGCCTTCTTCGGCAGCTCGGCAACCATGGCTTCGGTGGTGATCAGGAGGCCGGCAACCGAGGCGGCGTTCTGGATCGCAGCACGCACGACCTTGGTCGGGTCGATGATGCCCTTCGACAGCATGTTGCCGTATTCGGCATTCTGCGCATCGAAGCCGAAGGAGTACTGGTCCTTCTCCAGGATCTTGCCGACGATGACCGAACCGTCCTCGCCCGCGTTCATCGAGATCTGGCGAGCCGGAGCCTGAAGCGCCTTGCGCACGATCTCGACGCCGGTCTTCTGGTCGTCGTTCTGGGTGCGGATCTTCTTCAGGGCCTCGGTGGCACGGAGCAGGGCGACGCCGCCGCCCGGCAGGATGCCTTCCTCGACCGCAGCGCGGGTGGCGTGCATGGCATCGTCAACGCGATCCTTGCGCTCCTTCACCTCGACTTCGGTCGCGCCGCCGACGCGGATCACCGCGACGCCGCCCGCGAGCTTCGCCAGACGCTCCTGCAGCTTCTCACGGTCGTAGTCCGAGGTGGTCTCCTCGATCTGCGCCTTGATCTGCGACACGCGCGCGTCGATGTCGGCCTTCTTGCCGGCGCCGTTCACGATCGTGGTGTTTTCCTTCTCGATCAGCACCTTCTTGGCGCGGCCGAGCATGTTGAGCGTGACGTTTTCCAGCTTGATGCCGAGGTCTTCCGAGATCGCCTGGCCGCCGGTCAGGATCGCGATGTCCTGCAGCATGGCCTTGCGGCGGTCGCCGAAGCCCGGAGCCTTCACCGCCGCGACCTTCAGGCCGCCGCGCAGCTTGTTGACCACGAGGGTCGCGAGCGCTTCGCCTTCGACTTCTTCAGCGATGATGACGAGCGGCTTGGAGGTCTGAACCACAGCTTCCAGCAGCGGCAGCAGTTCCTGCAGGCCCGACAGCTTCTTCTCGTAGACGAGGATATACGCATCGTCGAATTCGGTGCGCATCTTGTCGGCGTTGGTGACGAAGTAGGGGGAGATGTAGCCGCGGTCGAACTGCATGCCCTCGACGATGTCGAGTTCGGTCTCGAGCGACTTGGCTTCCTCGACGGTGATCACGCCTTCATTGCCGACCTTGGCCATGGCCTTCGCCAGGAAGTCGCCGATCTCCTTGTCGCCGTTGGCCGAGATGGTGCCGACCTGGGCGATTTCCTCGTTCGAGGTCACCTTCTTGGAGTTCGACTTCAGGTGTTCCACGACAGCGTCGACGGCGAGGTCGATGCCGCGCTTCAGGTCCATCGGGTTCATGCCGGCGGCGACCGACTTGGCGCCTTCCTTCACGATCGCCTGGGCCAGAACGGTGGCGGTGGTGGTGCCGTCACCGGCGAAGTCCGACGACTTCGAGGCGACTTCGCGCACCATCTGGGCGCCCATGTTCTCGAACTTGTCTTCGAGTTCGATTTCCTTGGCGACCGTCACACCGTCCTTGGTGATGCGCGGAGCGCCGAACGACTTGTCGAGAACGACGTTGCGGCCCTTCGGGCCGAGCGTGACCTTCACCGCATTGGCGAGCACGTCCACGCCGCGCAGCATCTTGTCGCGCGCGTCGACGGAAAATTTGACGTCTTTCGCAGCCATTGTTGATGTTCCTCAGATTCGTGCTTGCGTGGATCAGGCGGCCTTCTTGCGCGCGACGGAATCTTCCATCACGCCCATGATGTCGCTCTCTTTCATGATCAGGTATTCGACGCCGTCGATCTTGACTTCGGTGCCGGACCACTTGCCGAACAGCACGACGTCGCCCTGCTTGACGTCGATCGGGATCAGCTTGCCGGTTTCGTCGCGGCCACCCGGGCCGACGGCGACCACTTCGCCCTGCTGCGGCTTCTCTTTCGCGGTGTCCGGGATGATGATGCCGCCGGCGGTCTTCTCATCGGACTCAATGCGCTTGACGACGACGCGGTCGTGAAGCGGGCGGAACTTCATGGGTATCCTCCATCAGTGCTTCGAAAACGAAATTTGGAGACGGAAACCGGAATGGAACCCGGTTGCCGGCGATCTAGGGCCGGCTGGTCTCTGCACAAGGGGTTTGACGAAAAAAATTGGCACTCGTCAAGGGGGACTGCTAGCAGGCCGGCTGCTGGTTAACAGCCGGGCACCAGGTTATCAGCAGCCTTATGGGTTGGCTGCTAACGTATTGATTTTAGGCGCGAAAATCAAAATTTGGACTTGTCAGACCGCAACCGGAGTTGAACTCTGGGCGTCTTCAAGTGAGTGGAATCGCTTCGCTAGAGGGCTGACATGACATCGGAAGATTTCAGGAAGCAGGTCAACGGCTACGGACTGACGACGGCGGAAATCCTTTATCGCAGACCCGATCATCCGTGGCTGCTGCAAACCTACGTCTGGCAGAATTACGATCTCTGTCCCGACTTTCCGGAGCTGAATCAGTTTCTGCGTTTCTGGGAGAAGTCGATCGAGGGGGCGCTGCACACCGTCACGGTCGCACATTCGCGGCTGATCCGGCCATCGGAAGTAAGGGCCGTGGACGGCGTCTTCCGGCTGCATTAGCGCGTTTTCGAGCGAAGTGGGCACCGGTTCGCGTGAAGAAAACGCGTCAATGCAAGAATCTAGAGGCTTTTCGCGATTCGAAGAAAAGCGAAAAGACTCTAGCGCATACCACAGGCCGTCGATGGTGTTTCCCGGGCGCGCGACCGGCGCGGGGCTCCTTGCAGTGCTGCTGATGGCGTCGCCGGCCACGGGGGCCGAGCTTGATTGGCGTCCGGCTTTGCTGCCGGCCGCCATCCAGGGCGTGTGGGCCTATGAGCCGGGTGATTGCGATCAGGCAGAGAGTGACGGACATCTGGTCATCGGTGGCCGGACCGTCGATTTCTTTGCATCTGCCTACGAGATCACCCGGGTCGTGCACCGGGCGGGTGGCCGCCTCTTTGCGTCGGGCCTGCGCTCGGACGAGGGCGAGGGTGGCCGCACTCCCGCCGATCTGACGCTCAGACTGAAGGGGCCCGATCGGCTGCATGTCGTGACCGAAAGCCCCGGCGGGCACGTCTATTACCGCTGCAAGGGCGGGCCGCGCTAGCGGCGGGCCCTCAAGCCGCACGGCCTCGGACCGCTTCGAATGTGTGCCGCGCGGGGCCGCCT
>JAEWHY010000140.1 GCA_023387555.1 Pseudomonadota bacterium | reverse complement strand
CCATTCGGCATGCGGACCGCACGCGTGCGGAACATGTCCGGATGCGCATCGAACGCGATTTCCGCGCCGCCGTTGCGACCGCGGATCATGGTCAGCGCTAGCAGCATGGCGCCGGCATGGTCCCAATGGCCATGCGACAGCATGATCGCTTCCACCGGTGCGAGGTCGGCCGCGAGCCGCGTCACATTGCGCTCGAAGGCATATTCCTCAGGCCCGGTATCGAACAGCATGCTCCGGCGCACGCCGCCGCTTTCGACCGTGATCAGGCAGGACAGGCCATGCGCGGCGCAGCACAGGCATTTGCCGCCCATCATGCGCACGCCGCGCCGCATCAGACCGGCGCCCTCGCTTTCGACATGCGAGGGCGTCGACGACAGCATGTCGGTCGCGTTGTCGACAAGAACGAGAATCTCCAGCGCGTCGACTGCGACCGTCATTGCCGTACTCACCATCCCATCAGCGCCTTGGTGCTGACCTCGTTGTCCTTCAGGAACGTGCGGTAGGAATCGCCCTTGATGACGCGCGGCTCCAGCGACAATTGCCTGGCCTTCTGCTGATGTTCGGATGAATTCAGCGTCTTTTCCAGAGCGGCCGTCAACGCGTCCTGAACATTCTTCGGCAAACCGGCCGGAGCCGCGATGCCGCGCGACACCGACCAGACCTGATCATAGCCCTGCTCCTTGAAGGTCGGCACGTTCGGCAGGAACGGCGAACGCTCCGGCGCCATGACGCCAAGCACGCGGATGGTCCCCGCCTTCGCCTCCTCGGCGACCTCGGAAATATTGGCGCCGAGCACCTGAAGATGGCCGCCGAGCGCGCCGGTCTTGGCGTCGGCGGTCGACTTGTGATGCACCGTAATCAGCTTGATGCCGTTTTCCTTCTGCATCGAAAGAATGGCGAGATGATCGTCCGAACCTGCGCCAAAGGCTGAAACGCTGATCGCGTCCGGCGCTTTCTTCGCGGCCTCGACGATGTCCTTCACCGACTTGAACGGCGAATCCGCTTTCACCGCCCAGACATTGTAGTCGAGCACGTGGTTCATCAGCGGCGTGAAACTGTCGAGCGTTTCCGAACGATTATATTGCCGGTCGAGATAGCCGGCGTACATCGACGGCACGTTGAGATAGCCGATGGTGTAGCCGTCCGGCGACGCCTTTGCGAGCGCACCCCAGCCGACCCAGCCGCCACCACCAGCGCGGTTTTCCACGGTCACCGGCTTGCCCAGCACGGCCTCCAGATCCTTCGCCAGCATCCGCGCGGTGATGTCGGTGCCGCCGCCCGCGCCATACGGCACGATCAGCGTGACATTGCGTTCGGGATATTGCGCCGTCGCGGGCGACGCGACGGCAGACAAAAGCAACGCAAGCGCAGACGCGACTGCGCGCAGCAGACGTTCAGACATGGCGCTCTCCCTCGCCGCTTCCGTAGCGGGTTCGGGACAGACTGCGCCTGCCGCGCGGGACCGGCAAGCGCTTCCGTTATTGCGCCGGGGCGCCGATGGAGACCGGCCGCACCGGAGACCCCGAGCCGCCCTTCGATCGGAGCGGCAGGATGATGCTGCAGGACAGCCAGACCTTGTCCCTGGCCAGTTCTCCGAGATTGGCGTTCTGGATGTTGTGGATGCCCGCCACCACCAGATTGTGGTGATGGATGGCGAAAGGCAGCGCCGGCGGGGTGCCGGGCGCGGGCGCCGCCCTCCCCATCAGCATCCCGTCAGGCACCGGATCGGTGAACGGATTGTCGAGCGCGACCAGAACGACCTGCTTGTCCTCGATGTATTCGCGGCGTCATAAGCAAGCCCGGGCCCCTTGGTGTAGTAATCCTTCGCCGTATCCGGATCGATCCAGCCATCGCCCCAGCCGGTGTAGATATAGAGCACATCGCCCGGCATCAGGCCGCGCTTGTCGAGCCCCTGCGCCTTCAGCATCGCCTCGATGTCGGCGGCGGTCACCATCGCGCCGGGCTCCATGCGCTTGCCCTTGCCGAGATGCGCTTTCGCATCGAGCAGGATCGCGGTGGTGAGGATCGGCGGCACTTTCTCGATGCCGAGCTTCTGCAGCGGCGCATCGGGCGCAGGCTTGACCTGCTGCTGGGTATATCCGCCGTAATAGCTGGCGCGGCCGGACGGAAATTCGCTCTTGCCGTCCCAGGGCTCGGGCAGGACCGCAAAGTGTCCGAGCGCATCCATTTGCGTGCCTTGCGCGCCGGCTTCGCCGCTCACCGCCTCCTCGCCGTTGAAGGCATGGCGCGTGCCGGGAATGCCGACGGTCGGCCGGTATTTGTCGACCAGCGGCGTGCCGAACGGCGACTGCGGCATGGTGTTGGAGCGGATGTGCGAGATTTCGTAGGACTTCGCCTTCGGATCGGCGAGCAACGGCGCGCACCGCGCCCAGGTCGCCGGCCCGAGATTATTCGCCATGCCGATCTCGTCGCCGGCCGGCCAGCGGCCCTGCGCCGAAGCGGAAAGCGCCCCGCAGAACAGCGCCGTCCCTGCCAGAAGCGTCACAGTGATCCGTCGCATCGCGCTCACTCCCTGTCGCTGTCAGTGAAGCGAATTGGACAACAGGCCCGGCGATCCGACAAGCGGATTGAATGCCCAATGCGCGCGGCGCGCCGATCGCGGCGGCTAGACCCAGCCGCCCTTCGCCATGATCGCGGCGCACAACAGGATCACCACGATCGCCATCATCTCGCCGTGGATCGTGCCCTGGATCATGCGCAGCCGCTTCTCCGGGATATCGGGCATGGCGCCGGCCCGCAGCGCCTTGCGCCACGACAGGAATTCCAGCGTCGGCATCAGCGACAAGGCGCCGACGCCGAGAAACACCCCGAGCTTGATGATGAAGGCGAGGCTCGAGAAATAATAATCGCCGCCCTTCTCGAACACGAAGACGCGCAGCAGCCCGACCAGCAGCAGCGTGCCGGCCGAAATCCCGAGCACGGCATCGGCGACCAGCAGCCGGCGGATCGTCGCGACATTGAGCTTCTGATGGATCAGCGTCAGCTCGACAGCCAGCGCGCCGACGAGCGTGAAGGCGGCGAGGTGATGGAGGAAGGCGAAGAATGTGGTCATGCGGGGCCGTGATGAGAAGCATCGCCGGTCGCAACCGTGTCGGGTTGCGCGGACGGATGCAAGCCCCGGGTGCTTGATGCCGATCAAGGTGCGGCGACGCGCAAGGGGCCAGTGTTCGCTTTCAATACCGATTGCCGAAAGGACTTCCATGCCTTCCACTCCGGCGCAATGGCCGATCATTCGCACGCTGATCGACTGGCTCAGGCCGACCGCGCACGAACGCGACCTCGCCTTCCTGGAGAAGGCGCGCGGCGAGGAGATGGAACGGCTGCGCGCGCATGTGCGCGGACGCCCCGAGGACCTGCGCTGGCTGGCCGCGCGCGATCCACAGAGCACCGAACTGCTCTGCCACATGTTGGCGGTGACCGGCGTGCAGGAGCA
Organism: Pseudomonadota bacterium; assembly: GCA_023387555.1. GTDB lineage: Bacteria > Pseudomonadota > Alphaproteobacteria > Rhizobiales > Xanthobacteraceae > Pseudorhodoplanes. The sequence continues at coordinate 6,062 of JAEWHY010000140.1, read as the reverse complement.
CCGGGTCCCGCGTTCCACGATGCGCGAACTCGAACACGCCTGTGCCAACTGCATCGCCAAGCTGCATTGCGCCGACGAGATCGGCCATGGCCGCGCCGCCGGCAATTTCGGCGAATATTGCCCGAACAGCATGGCGCTGAAGAGCCTGCAGAGGTGAACCCGGCGTAACGCCGTATCGACGTATCGTTGTTGGGTTGAGCGCAGCGAAACCCAACAGCGTCTTACGCAAGCAGGATGGGTTTCGCTGACGCTCAACCCATCCTACGATATCCCAACCATCCTGCGAGATCGCGGCTGCGCTTACTTCACGCCGAGCAGTTCGACGTCGAAGATCAGCGTCGCATTCGGCGGGATCACGCCGCCGGCGCCGCGCGCGCCATAGCCGAGATCCGGCGGCACGATCAGCGTGCGCTTGCCGCCGACCTTCATCGAGCCGACGCCCTCGTCCCAGCCCTTGATCACGCGACCGGCGCCGACCGGAAATTCGAACGGCGTGCCGCGATCGACCGATGAATCGAATTTCTTGCCCTTCTTGCCGTTGTCGTTGAGATAGCCGGTGTAATGCACCACCGCGGTCTGTCCCTGCTTCGGCTGCGCGCCGGTGCCGGGCTGGGTGTCGATATACTGCAGGCCGGACGATGTGGTTACCGGCTTGCCGGACTGGGCGGCGGCGTCGTCAGTCATGGTCAGAATTCCCGTGGACACGATGCTGAAAGTTGCGATGGCGGCGCAGGCGGCCATCAGGTGACGTCTCGTATGGGCGCGCATCGGTCGTTCTCCTTGATCCGTAACCGATATTCGGCCGGCTTCTTGTAGCCCGCGTGACGCAAAGCGCAATGCAGGAAGCACAGCCGGGGCGCGCCTTCTCGCCTCGCGGTGTGTCGGGATGATGTCCTTTGCGCATGCACCTCTACGCCGAACGAGGATGCGCGGCCGCGCCCGCTGCGCGAAGCGCGCGGGTTCTTGCCAGATGCCCTCCGCGATGATGCGAGGGCGTGGAGCGCCGGAAGGCGCTGGTCGTCCATCCTCGCGTCCACGCGTCGCACCGCTTGCGCGGGGCGAAACGCTTCGGCGACGGCATCCCTCTGGACAGGATGCCCCGCCTTCCGACGCTCCACCGCGGCGTTCTCATCACGGTACCGGGCCGCGCTTTGCCTCCATGCGCCTGAAGCTGCGCATGGCGTCAGCCAGCTCCTGGCAGGGACTCGTAGTGGTCCCGGGCGGAGCCCCGGCACCGCCCGGGTGCGGGGTTACGAGCCCCGCCCGCAGGCGCCGCGCTCACCCCCGTCCGGCCACGTCTGCAGAACGTCCCTCGCTCGGGTGAGTGCACATAGGAATACATACCTTAGGAATATTGTCAATAGGCGATTGGTCTTCGGGGTGGCATGCCGGAGCGCAGCAAATGCGTGGGCCCGAAGTCCATACGGCCGATCGTGGTTATGGATTCCGGGCTCGCCCGCCTTCACTTCGCTTCGGCGAGGCGCCCCGGAATGACGCATGCTCACTTCACCGAGATCAATTCCACATCGAAGATCAGCGTCGCATTCGGCGGAATGTCGGTGCCGGCGCCGCGCTCGCCATAGCCGAGCGCCGGCGGGATCACGAGCGTGCGCTTGCCGCCGGTCTTCATCGTGAGCACGCCCTCGTCCCAGCCGCGGATCACGTCGCCCTGCCCGACCCGGAATTCGAACGGCTTGCCCTTGTCGACCGAGGAATCGAACTTCTTGCCGCGCGCGCCGTCGACATAGAGCCAGCCGGTGTAATGCACCTGCGCGATCTGGCCTCGCCGCGGCGTGCGGCCGGTCCCGGGCTCGATGTCGGCATATTGCAGGCCGGTGCGTGTGGTGGTCGTCATCGCCGGCACCGGCGGCGCTGCGGGCGCCGCGGTCTCGGCCGTGCCGGCACAGCCGGCGAGCGCCAGCATCGCGGCAACCGGCACCATCGTCATGACAACGCGAAACCTGACTGTCATTGCTCCCCCCGCTCTCGACCGGCCCATCGTAACCCGCGGGGCGCACAGCGCAAATGCGGGATGGGGGACTTGCGGGCTGCGATTGTGTATTCTTTTCTGATGAATGCTCATCTAAGCATCGCCTCACAAGCAGTCCCATCGGCAGCCTCTGCGGTTTGAACTGGCCATCTCGATTGATCGGCTCACATGGTTCTTACATGCAATATCCAAAATACGATGTCTCAACCTCTCTCGCTGAACGGCCAGAAGCTCTCGGCTCGAAAGAAAAGACGTGGATTGTCCCAAGTCCGGAGCTTGGATTGCCAGACACGCCTCACTTGTTCAAAATTGGAAGGCCCAATACCGGAGAAAACTGGTCCGAGAAAGTTTGTTGCGAAATTTTGAAAGGCCTTGGCATCCCGTGCGCCGAGTACAATCTCGCCGTCTGCCTTGGCAACGAAGGTGTAATCTCAGGCACATTTCTTCCAATTGGAGGCTCGTTTGTCCCCGCAAATATGATTATTTCTGAGCTCGACGATGAATATGACGGGGCGGTTCGGTTTAAGCAGGTTCGCTATAAGTTGGTCGTGGCACTTGCCCTAGTTCACGCAACGATCCTCAAACCACCTATCGGCGCCGAAAAAACATACCCAGATCTTAAGGCACATGACTTTTTCGTCGGATACATCCTCTTCGACGCACTTGTTGGCAACACAGACCGTCACCATGAAAACTGGGGGGTAGTAGTTATCGACCGAGCTGATGATCAAACCGACTACCATCTAGCGCCGACCTTCGATCATGCATCGAGTCTTGGCCGCGAACTCACTGACAAAACCAGAGCCAAACGCCTTGCAACATCAGATCCACGCGCCACGGTGGAGGCCTACGCCGACCGATCCCGGTCGGCCTTCTATGACGTTGGGTTGCGGCCGAAAACGCTAACAACCAGAGAGACCGTTATCGCTCTGCGGCAAGCGGCGCCTGCGGCCACGGCGTTTTGGGCCGAAAAATTGAGCGAAATCGCATCACCGGTATTTGAGGACATCTTCGCTCGAATCGGGCCAAATGACATTTCATCAGAAGCGGTGCAGTTTGCCTTGCGAATGCTGACGCACAATCAGCGCGTAATTCGGGAGGTTGGTCTTGGCTGATGCCCTATATGTTGCTTGGCAGGATCAAACGACGCGTACTTGGCATACCGTCGCGCGCTTGCGTCGAGCAAACGATGAGTATGAATTCGTCTTCACTCGTGGCGCCGAGCGCCTTCGAAGGGTGCCGTCCGAGCTGTTCAAGCTGGACGTACGCAAACGCTATCGTTCAAGTGAGTTAATTCCTTTATTCAGAAATCGCCTCCTTTCACGTAGCCGTGCTGACTATCACAAAATCTCCGACTGGCTAAATCTTAGCGGCGAAGAAGACGAGTTTGGCACGCTCATGAAATTTGGCCTGATTCCGGGCACAGATTCAATTTTGGTTTACCCGGAACCAACCGTCGGCAACAACGGCTACTCCTTGGAGTTCTTTATTCACGGACTTCGCCACATGCATCCGGACGCGAACGAAATGTGCCGCCAGATGAAATCGGGAAGCCGGCTTCTGCCTCTTTTAGACGTTCAGAATCCTGTCGACCCGAATGCTGTGGCGCTGCGCTGTCCGGAAAGCACCATCCTGATCGGATATGTTCCGGCATTTTATGCCGCTGACTTCCGCGACCTCCTTTCGCGCCCCACAGTAGCTAAGAACGCCCGTATTGTCCTTGTCAAAAACAATACGGACGCTCCCGAACAGTTGCGGTTGCTTTGCAAAATTGAAGCGCCCGCTCCCGTAGGGTTTCGAGCACTTAACTCAGAAGCTCATCAACCTCTTTTTGATGAAGCCGCTTAAGAGCTAACCCTGACGCCGGCAAATTGACGCGCATTCTTGCCGGCATCTCCACCTTCTTGCTCAACCATCGCGCGCGGCATCATTAGGTCGGCGACAGAAGCGCGCTCGGCGGCGACGAAAGGCGGCGAGAAAGCTCTTCTCGAAATGAGCTCGCACTGAAATCTCCTCGGGACTTCCAACGATGGCGCGAGAGAGATATTCCCCATAGCTTCCCAACATATCGCCGAACCGTCTACCCCTTCACCAGCTCCACCCGCCGGTTCTTCGCGCGCCCCTCGTCCTTGTCGTTGTCGGCGACCGGCTTGTCGGGGCCATAGCCCGCGGAGCGCAGGCGATCGGCCGGCACGCCCTGCGCGACGATCGCCGCGACAATGGCGGCGGCGCGCTGCGCCGAGAGCTTCATGTTGTAATCGCGCCCGCCGATGTTGTCGGTGTGGCCGCCGATCTCGAGCTTGAGGCCCGGATTGTCCTTGAGCAGCTTGACCACCTGCGCCACCACCGGCGCGGCGTCGGGCTTGAGCGTCGCCTTGTTGAAATCGAAATTGACGTAGAGCGCGATGCGCCCGTCCTTGTCGAGCGCGGCCTTCATGGCGCTGGCTTCCGGCGCCTTGATGCTGGCCTCGAACGCCTTTTCCTCGATGACCTCGAGCCGGATGTCGGATTCCTGGCTGTAGACGTTGAGCCAGATGGTGCGGCCGTTGTTCTCCAGCCGCGCATTCATCGACCGGTCGTCCCGGTGCAGCACCTGACCGCCCAGCGCCTCGACCGCATGGCGATAATTCTCATGCGCATCGAAAATGCTGGCCGGGGTCGCGCCCGGCTTCACGGCGTAAGCGACGCTGTGCCGCGCGCCGCGCACCTCGATCTCGCGGGTATCTTCGCCATCGCGAACGGTGAAGGCGAACTTGTCGAAATTGCGCTTCTGCGCCTCGCCGCTGTAATTCGGCATATGGCCGAACAAACGATGATCGGGGCCGGAGGGCGGCAGCAGCGTCGGCTTGAATGGCTGCTTCTCGATCACGGTCACGGAGATGTCGGTCTCCTGGCTCGCCAGCGCCAGCCAGAACTCCTTGCCGTTCTGGGTGAAGCGCGCATGCAAATTGCGGTCGTCGGCGGAGAGCTTCTGCACGCCGAACTTCTTGACCTGGCTCAGGTAGTTTTCCTGGATCTCGACGTCGCTCGCTGGCTCCGCGCCGTCCCTGATCGTGTAATGCTGGCGGCAGGCGCGGCCGGCCACAGTCACAAGCTCCTCATCGCCATTGGGCTTGGCGATGCGGAATTCCACCGCATCATGGTTGCGCAGCTGCGGCGCGTCCTGGGCGACGTAATTCGGCATCCGGCCGAACGGCGGGCAGTCGCCTTTCGCCCCCTGCGCTGACGCGCTGGAAGGGAGGCATGTGATGGCTGTGGCCAGCGCGGTGCAGACAAGCGCAAGCGTATGAATCCGGTGTCGGATCATCGGCATTTCCTCGTTGGTTTTTGTAAGTTTGCCGGCCGCTAGAGCGGCAGGTTATCGTGCTTCTTCGGCGGCATCTCGACCTGCTTGGTGCGCAACATGGCTAGTGCTCTCGCGATGCGCTTGCGCGTCGAATGCGGCATGATGACGTCATCGATGTAGCCGCGCTCGGCGGCGACGAAGGGCGACAAAAAGCGATCCTCGTATTCCTTGGTGCGCGCGGCGATCTTCGATGCATCGCCGATGTCGGCGCGGAAGATGATCTCCACCGCGCCCTTCGCCCCCATCACCGCGATCTGCGCCGACGGCCAGGCATAATTGAGATCGCCGCCGACATGCTTTGAGGCCATCACGTCATAGGCGCCGCCGAAGGCCTTGCGCGTGATCACGGTGACCAGCGGCACGGTCGCCTGCGAATAGGCGAACAGCAGCTTGGCGCCATGCTTGATCAGCCCGCCGTATTCTTGGCTCGTGCCTGGCAGGAAGCCCGGCACGTCGACGAAGGTGACGATCGGAATTTCGAAGGCGTCGCAGAAGCGCACGAAGCGCGCGGCCTTCCGCGACGCATCGGAATCGAGCACGCCGGCGAGCACCATCGGCTGGTTGGCGACAAAGCCGACCGAGCGGCCGGCGATGCGGCCGAAGCCCGTCACGATGTTCTTGGCAAAGGTCGGGGAGATTTCGAAGAAGTCGCCCTCGTCCACGACCTTCTGGATCAGCTCCTTCATGTCGTAGGGCTTGTTCGGATTGTCGGGGATCAGCGTGTCG
>JAEWHY010000038.1 GCA_023387555.1 Pseudomonadota bacterium | reverse complement strand
CATCCCGATCCGTCGATCTTCACGGTGATGACCTCGCCGTCGGAAACGCCGGGCACCGCCAATATCGACTTCGTGATTTTCCCCGAGCGCTGGGGCGTTGCCGAGAACACCTTCCGGCCGCCCTGGTATCATCGCAACATCATGTCGGAATTCATGGGCCTCGTGTTCGGCGTCTATGACGCCAAGCCCGAGGGCTTCGTGCCGGGCGGCTTCTCGCTGCATAACACGATGCTGCCGCATGGTCCGGACGTGGATGCCTTCGAACACGCGAGCAATGTCGAGCTCAAGCCGGTCAAGCTCTCGAACACGCTGGCCTTCATGTTCGAGACCCGCTTCCGCCAGCGCGTCACCAAATATGCTGCAGAACACGAGGCCCGGCAGGACGATTACATCGACTGCTGGAAGGGCCTGAAAAAGAATTTCGATCCCAACCGTCGCGAGCCGCGCTGATATGAAACTTGCTTCCTTGAAGAGCGGCCGCGATGGTCGCCTTGTTGTCGTGTCACGCGATCTGTCGCGCTGCGCCGATGCGTCCGCTGTTGCCCCGACGCTGCAGGCTGCGCTTGACGAGTGGGATGCGGTGCTGCCGCGGCTCACCGAAATCGCGGATTCGCTGGAAGCGAACCGCATCGCCCACCTGCCGTTCGATCCGGCGAAAGCGGCATCGCCGCTGCCGCGCGCCTATCAGTGGCTGGACGGCTCAGCCTATGTCAATCACGTCGCGCTGGTGCGGCAGGCGAGGGGCGTGGAGGTGCCGGCGTCGTTCTGGACCGATCCGCTGATGTATCAGGGCATCTCCGATATCGTCATGGGGCCGCGCGATCCCATTCCGCTCGCGGATGAAGCCTCCGGCGCCGACATCGAGGCCGAGGTGGTGGTGATCCTGGGCGACGTGCCGATGGGGGCAACGCGCGAGCAGGCGGCGAAGGCGATCCGGCTGATCATGCTGGTCAACGACGTGACGCTGCGCAACATCACCGGGCCGGAACTCGCCAAGGGGTTTGGCTTCGTGCAGTCCAAGCCGCCATCGGCCTATACGCCGGTCGCTGTCACACCGGACGAACTCGGCAAGGCCTGGGACGGCGCCAAGATCGATCTGCCGCTGCTCAGCTTCATCAACGGCCAGCCGTTCGGCAAGCCGATGTGCTCCGTCGACATGACGTTCGACTTTCCGACCCTGATTGCGCATGCCGCCAAGACGCGGCCGCTGGGCGCCGGCACCATTCTGGGGGCCGGAACGGTGTCAAACCGCGATGCCAGTGGCGGACCGGGCAAGTCGATCGCCGAAGGCGGGCTTGGCTATTCCTGCATCGCCGAACAGCGTACCGTCGAAACCATCGTAAGCGGCAAGCCGTCGACGCCGTTCTTGAAATACGGCGACAAGATCCGCATTGAGATGAATGACAAGGACGGCCGGTCGATCTTCGGTGCGATCGAGCAGGAGGTTGTCCGCTACACCCCTCCGAACTAACCAGACGCCCGCGCAAAGCGGCACAGGGTAGGATCATGGCCAAGGGTTTTGCTTCGACCGGCGATACCGCCGAAAAGACGATTTCGTTCGATGAGATCGGTCGCGATCTCTATGCCTTCACCGCCGAAGGTGATCCCAATTCCGGAATCATCATCGGCGACGACGGCGTCATGGTTGTGGACGCGCAGGCGACCCCGGTGATGGCTTTGGAAGTGATCGAGCGCGTGCGCAAGATCACCGACAAGCCGATCAAATATGTGCTGCTCAGCCACTATCATGCGGTGCGCGTTCTTGGTGCGTCGGCCTACACGGATGCTGAAATTCTCGCTTCCGATTCCACGCGCGATCTGATCGTGGAGCGCGGGCAGCAGGACAAGGATTCGGAGATCGGCCGTTTTCCGCGTCTGTTCCGCGCCGTCGAGTCGATCTCGGGGCTGACCTGGCCGACCATCACCTTCCCGCAGCAGATGTCGGTCTGGCTCGGCAAGCGCGAAGTGCGGATCATGCATATCGGGCGAGGCCACACCGCGGGCGACGTCATTGCCTGGGTGCCGGACGCCAATGTCGTGTTCTCCGGCGACCTCGTCGAATACCATTCCGCCTGCTATTGCGGCGACGCCCACCTCGCGGACTGGCCGAAGACGCTCGATCGTCTGGCACAGTTCAAGGCGAATGCGCTGGTGCCGGGCCGCGGCGCCGCGCTCGCGACGCCGGACAAGGTGCAGGCCGGCATCGAAGGGACGCGCGATTTTCTCGCGACGCTCTACGGCTCGGCGCAGAGCAGCGTGGCGAAAGGCCTGTCGTTGAAGGACGCATTCGCGGCCGCGCGCGAGGCCATGGATCCGAAATTCTCGAGCTATGCGATCTACGAACACTGCATGCCCTTCAACGTCGCTCGCGCCTATGACGAAGCCAAGGGCATCGACCATCCGGTGATCTGGACCGCCGAGCGTGATCGCGAGATGTGGGCCGCCCTGCAGGGATAGGCGCGAAACCGGGAGCACCGCCGTGGCCAACGAACGCAAGTCGCTGTTTCATTTCGGCTACCGGCGTTCGCCGGACCAGGACGCGGCAAAGCCCGCGCACCACACCGTGATCATCGTCGGAGCGGGCCCGGTCGGTCTGTCGATGGCGATCGACCTCGCGCAGCGCGGGGTGCCTTCGGTGCTGCTGGATGATGCCGACCGGATCGGGGAGGGCTCGCGCGGCCTCTGCTATTCCAAGCGCACGCTCGAGATCCTGGACCGGCTCGGTCTCGGCGAAAAGCTCGTCGGCATGGGCGTGACCTGGAAGCTCGGCAAGGTCTTCCTCGGCGACCGGATGGTCTATTCGTTCGATCTTCTGCCCGAGGGCGGCCACAAGATGCCAGCCTTCATCAACCTGCAGCAATTCTATCTTGAAAAGGCGCTGGTCGACCGGGTCCAGGAACTGCCGCAGGTCGATCTGCGCTGGCGCAACCGCGTCACCGGCATCGAAAAGCGCAACGATGGCGTGACCCTGACGGTCGAGACGCCGGACGGCCCCTACAGGCTGGACGCGGCATGGGTGATCGCCGCGGATGGCGCCCGCTCCACTTTGCGCGAATTGCTTGGCCTCGAATTCAAGGGGCACACCTTCGACGAGAAGTTTCTGATCGCCGATCTGCGCATGCCGGCCGACGATATCCCAACCGAGCGGCGCTTCTGGTTCGATCCGCCGTTCCATACCGGCCAGTCCGCATTGATGCACCGTCAGCCCGACGAGTCCTGGCGGGTCGACTTGCAGCTTGGGCCGGACGCGAATATCGACGAGGAACTCAAGCCCGAAAATTACACCCCGCGCATCCGCCGGATGCTCGGCGACCGTGATTTCCATGTCGACTGGGTGTCGATTTACCGATTCAACTGCCGTCGCATCGACCGCTTCGTGCATGGGCGCGTGGTGTTCGCAGGCGACGCGGCACATCAGGTCTCGCCGTTCGGCGCGCGGGGTGCGAATTCGGGCATCGAGGATGCCGAAAATCTTGCGTGGAAACTGGTCGCGGTGCTGCGCGGGGAGGCGGGGGAACGGCTGATCGAGAGCTACGATCTCGAACGCATGCAGGCAGCCGACGAGAATATCGGACATTCGACCCGCTCGACCGACTTTATCGCGCCGCGTTCGCCGGCAGAGCGGACGTTACGCAACGCGGTTCTGTCACTCGCCCCTCATGCCGAGTTTGCCCGCCGCATGGTCAATTCCGGACGTCTTTCGGTGGCAAGCGTCTACGACACGCCGCTGTCGACGCCGGACGAGGACAGCTTCGGAGGCGCCGCGCAACTTGGCGGCCCGGCGATCGATGCTACGATGACGGCTGCGGACGGGTCGGCGTGCCATCTGGTCGAGCGGATGTCCGATGGTTTCGAGCTTCTGTACGTCGCGGACGGGTCGCCCCCGGCGGTCCCGGGCGGGATCAGGCTCAAAGTCATTGGAGAGGACCTCCATGACGCAGGCGGTGAATTCGCCGTGCGCTTCGATGCCAAGCCGGGAACCGCTTATCTGCTGCGCCCGGATCAACACATCTGCGCCCGGTGGCGTCACCCGACGGGCGAAAAGATTGCCGCGGCGCGCGATCGCGCGCTCGCCCGCTGAAAAATGATCTCGCAATCAGGCTGGCATCCGCATCGAGGAGAGCATCTCGGTGCAGGCGCTGACGCATTGCTGGCAGGTCTTGGCGCAGAGCTCACAATGCTTGTGCATGTTCGCATGACGCTCGCATTCTGCGGCGCAAGTGCGCGCAAAGGCGATGCAGGTGGTCAGTTGCGCCTCGAGGAGTTGCCGGTGTCCGACCTTGTTGGCGCGCGACAGGATGCTTCCGGTCGCGCTGCAGACCGCCGCGCAATCCTGGTTCAGGCGAATGCAGGTGATCAGGCGCTCGACGTGCTTTTCAGCGAGGCATGCGTCCGCACAGGCCGTACAGCTTTCGACGCACGCGAAACATGCCTCGATGCAACGGCTGATGGCATCGGCATGGCTCGGCTGCTCCGGATGCGAGCGGAACATGGATCTAACGGCGACGGCGGACATGAATGCCTTCCTTCTGGGCGCACGTGCCCTTTAACACCCCCCGCGTTACTAGGTTCCGGCTTCAGGAAAGTTCCCTGACCATCGGAACTGAGTAAAGTTCCCTGACCATCGGAATTGAGTAAGTTTCGGCGCAGCAGCTGGAGTGCATCCAATGCCACTGATGACCGCCTCCCGCTTCAGGGATCCCGACGAGGCTTTTGTGACGCTGATCGAAGCGCGGCGCGGTCTGTCCGAGCACGAGGCGTCGGAACTCGACGCCAAGCTCGTGCTGATCCTCGCCAATCATATCGGAGACATCGACGTGCTGCGCGAGGCGATCGCCTTTGCGAAGAAGGCAACGCCCGGAGGCTGACACCCCGCGCGGACGGCGGATCACTCCGGGGGCTTGCTCTTGATCCCGTCGATAATGGCGCTCGCCCGCGTGATCGGATCGTTCGAATCGAGGTCGAGGATCTGCCGGACCTTCTTTGCGAGAGCGTCCGAGGTGAAGGGCTTGGTCAAGAGGTCGACATCGGCGTCGAGCCGGCCGTGATGAATGATGGCGTTGCGGGTATATCCGGTGGTGAACAACACGCGCAGGCCCGGACGCCGCCTGAGCGCTTCGTCGGCGAGCTGGCGGCCGTTCATGCCCCCCGGCAGAACCACATCGGTGAATAGAAGGCGCACGTGCGGATTGGCGTCGAGCAGGCGCAGGCCGCTCGCGCCCTCGTGGGTCGAGATCACCTCATAGCCTTCGTCACGCAGCACCTCGGTCGAGAAGCGATTCACCTCTTCGTCGTCCTCGACGAGCAGGATCTGTTCCGGGCGCTTGACCGAAGTGTCCGCGGCGCGCGCCGGTTCGTTCGGAAGCCACGGTTCCACCGCATCTTCATCCACCAGGCGGGGCAGGTAGATCTTTATCGACGTGCCTTCATTCAGCTCGCTGTAGATCTTGATGTGACCGCGCGACTGTTTCACGAACCCGTAGACCATGCTGAGGCCGAGGCCGGTTCCGGCACCGGTCGGCTTGGTCGTGAAGAACGGTTCGAACGCGCGATCGATCACGTCCTTCGTCATGCCGCTGCCGGTATCGCTGATCGCAACCAGCACATATTGCCCGTGCGGAACGTCGGACGCATTCGCGGCGACATAGGTCTCGTCGAGGTAGGTGTTGGCGGTCTCGATGGTGAGCCGGCCGCCTTCGGGCATGGCATCGCGCGCGTTCACCGCGAGATTGAGCAGGGCATTTTCGAGCTGGTTCGGATCGACGGCGGTCTTCCACAACCCGCCCGCCAGCACGGTCTCGACGGTGATGGTCTCGCCGATGGTCCGCCGTAACAGTTCCGACATGCCCTGCACCAGGCGGTTCACGTCGACCGCCTTTTCCTCGAGCGGGTGCTGGCGCGAGAAGGCGAGCAGCCGCTGAACGAGGCTGGCCGCGCGTTCCGAGGCCTGGCGCGCCGAATTGAGCGAGCGGCGCAGGCGGTCGTCGCCTTCCGGGACGCGGCGCAGCGCGAGATCGACGTTGCCCAGAATGGCGGTCAGCAGGTTGTTGAAGTCGTGTGCCACGCCGCCGGTGAGGCGGCCGACGGCCTCCATCTTGAGCGCCTGCTGCAAGGCGATCTCGGTCCGTTCCCGGCGCGCCACTTCCTGCTGCAATCGCGTGTGCGCGATCACTTCGCGGAGGGTTCGGCGCAATGCGACGAGGCCAAGCCCGATCACGGCCAGGGTCGCGGGAATGCCAAACAGCAGGTGGCTGCCGAGATTCCTCAGCCACTCGTGAATGACGATATCGCTTTCGATGCCGGAGACGACATAGATGTTGTAGCGGGGCATCTTGCGATACGCGAACAGGCGGGAATGCCCGTCGAAAGACGAGGTCCCGGTGACGAAGCCTTCGTCCGGATGCTGCCGGATGGAGCGCATCACCGTCGAGTCCGGCGACAGCCGTTCTAGCCGTTGCGACAGGTCCGGGTAGCGAGCGAGGATCGCACCGTCATCGCGGATCAGAGCGAAAACTCCGGGCGGCGGGAGCTTGGCGTAGAAATTGACGAAATATTCGGGCGCGATCGATACGGTCGTGACGCCGCCGAAACGGTCATTCGGGCCTCCGACCCTGCGGCTCAAAGCGAAGAAACTGGTATCGGCTGCGCGCCCCTGCAGAATATCGCTGACATAGGTGCCGCCATTCTTGTTGTCCTTGTGGGCGCGGAAATAGTCGCGGTCCGACAGGTCGATTTTCGGCATCGGGTAGACGGTGGCCGAGACGATCGGCGAGCCGGATGACGAGATCACCCACAGGTCGCGCAATTGCGGTAATGCATCGGTGATTGATTTCAGCCGCGCATTGAATTCTCCCTCGCGCCGGCGGATGTCCGCCTCGGGGATATCCGCGGTCAGTTCGTCGAGATAGCGTGCGCTCAGTTCAAAGGTCTCGAACACCTTCAATGCGTGTTCGTAAATGGTGTTCAGATTGCGCTGAACGCGGTCGCGCGCGTCGGCGACATGCTGTTGATAGGAGAACCAGGCGGCCAGCACAAAGATCGCGATCGGAAGGATCACCGATGCCGCCACCAGCAGCCGCAGCGGCCGCAGCGCCGAGGTCAGCTCCTTCTGTGCTGCTTGTTCGTCCCGCGCGGCGCTGGTCTTGGTCTGGGGGACTGCGATCATGGAACCGGAAGGTCGGCGGGACTGACGGAGAATCAATCCTACCGGCCGTTATCGGCCATTCCAAGCGCAGCGCGACACCGCGCTGAAGGTCGTTATGCAGCGGGAACTTTTGGTGCCGGCCGCGCCTGCTCAGCGCCTGCACTCGATGGCGACGAATTCGTCGCAGCCGTTGCGCCCGCATTGCCCGCTGGCCGGCACCGCGCCCGTGATCTCGTCGCGCTCGACCTTGCGGAAGGAAGCCGCAGCGGCGAACTCCTTCGACTGGCAATAGGCGGCGGCCGCCGCCGCGCCGCAGGACGCACCGGTCGCGAGGCAGCGGTCGACGCCGTAGCCGTCCGGGCTGTTCGCGATGATGAATGTCCGCTTTTCCGCGGAGGCTGCGGTGAGAAAGGCCGGCACGACGGTGGCAGAAAGGCACAGAGCGAGCAGGAATCGCATTTGAAATTGCCCAAACCATTCGGGGGGACGGCCTACTTAAAATTGCGCCCAAATGACTAACGTCCTGTTAACCGGAATTTGTTTGACGCTATCCTCTTGACGGAGCGTCGGTTTTCCCACATTTTGCCGCCATGGCTGCCCGCACCTCGATTTTCGGCATTTGCCGGGGGATTATTCGCTAGCGCTCGATCGCTGGCTGCGGCTGTCTTTTGTCCATCGCGATGAATAGAACGCCCGGGCCAGCAGGGCCTGAGGATTTGTTGACGATGGAGCTCAAGCTCTACGATACGCTGTCACGCGAGAAGCGGGAGTTCCGCCCGCTCGATCCGGCCAACGTGCGCATGTATGTGTGCGGGCCGACGGTCTACGACTTTGCCCATATCGGCAATGCCCGGCCGGTCATCGTGTTCGACCTGCTTTACCGCTTGCTCCGCCATCTCTACGGAGCGGATCATGTCACCTACGTCCGCAACATCACCGACGTGGACGACAAGATCAACGCGCGGGCGGCCGAGCAGGGCATTTCGATCCGCGAACTGACCGAATCGACCTACGCCAATTTCAAGGCCGACGTGGCCGCCCTCGGGTGCCTGCCGCCGGACATCGAGCCGCGCGCGACCGAGCATATCGCGGAGATGAAGACGCTGATCGAGCGTCTGGTGGCCTCGGGGCATGCCTATGTCGCCGAGGGCCACGTGCTGTTCTCGGTGCCGTCGATGCCCGACTACGGCAAGCTGTCGAAGCGTCCCCTCGACGAGATGATCGCCGGCGCTCGGGTCGATGTCGCGCCCTACAAGCGGCATGACCAGGATTTCGTGCTGTGGAAGCCCTCGAAGGAGGGCGAGCCGGCTTGGCCGTCGCCTTGCGGTATTTCGGCGCCCGGCCGGCCCGGTTGGCATATCGAATGCTCGGCGATGTCCTGGAAGCATCTCGGCGAGACCTTCGACATCCATGGCGGCGGTATCGACCTCGTCTTCCCGCATCATGAAAACGAGATCGCGCAGTCACGCTGCGCCTTTCATACGCCGGTCATGGCGAATGTCTGGATGCACAACGGCTTCCTGCAGGTCGAAGGCGAGAAGATGTCGAAGAGCCTCGGCAACTTCATCACGATCCGGGAAGTGCTCAACGACTGGCCCGGTGACGTGGTGCGGCTGGCCATGCTTGCGACTCATTACCGCCAGCCGATCAACTGGACCGTGAAGGGGCTGCAGGAGGCGGAAAAGGCGCTGGCGGGATTTTTCGACGTCGCAGCGAGCGAGGCCGACGCGAGACCGGCGCCGGGCGTGCTGGATGCGTTGCTCGACGATTTGAATACGCCGAAGGCGATCGCCGAAATGCATGCGCTCAAGAATGTGGCCGGCCGCAAGGCGCTGGCCGGGACGCTCGGCTTCTTCGGGTTCCGGGAGGCCGAGTTCAAGGCATGGCGGGACGCGCACGCGCCCGAGCCTGCCATCGCGCCGGCGGATATCGAGAGCCGCATATCGGCGCGGAACGCAGCCCGCGCCGCCAAGAACTGGGCGGAGTCCGACCGCATCCGGGACGAACTCGCGGCCATGGGCATCAAGCTGACCGACTCGAAGGACGGCACCACCTGGGAGGTCGCGCGCTGATGGCTCCCGCGGCCCAGACCCTCGCGCTGCGTCCGATGCTGCCGGCGGATATCCCGCTGCTCGCCGAGATCTTCCGCGCCAGTGTCGAGGAGCTTGCGGTCGAGGATTATTCCGATGCGCAGATCGAAGCCTGGATCGCGGTTGCGGATGACGAGGCGGCGTTCGGCAAGCGTCTGTCCGATCAGCTCACGCTGCTCGCCACACTGGACGGTGCGCCGGTCGGCTTTGCCTCGCTCAAGGGCGCGGATGTCATCGACATGCTGTATGTGCATCCGGCAGCGGCGGGGCAGGGCGCAGCCACGACGCTGATCGATGCGCTGGAAAAGCTTGGCGCCGCGCGCGGCGCGGCCAAGCTTACCGTCGAGGCAAGCGACACCGCGCATGATTTCTTCCGCCGGCGCGGCTACACGGCGAAGAGCCGCAACACGGTTTTGCGCGGCGATGAATGGCTCGCCAACACCACAATGGAAAAGCCGCTTGGCGGCGGCACAGCGCCCGCGGGGACTACACTGCAATGAACCTTCAAAAGCATCATATCGTCGTCGGCCTGATCGCCATCCTCGTCGCCTTCGCGCTGGCCTCGAATTACTATTTGTGGTGACCGATGGCGCGCGAACGGCTCTATCTTTTCGACACCACGCTGCGAGACGGCGCGCAGACCAACGGCGTTGACTTCACCCTCAACGACAAGCTCGCGATTGCGTCGATGCTTGACGATCTGGGTCTCGACTATGTCGAAGGCGGATATCCGGGCGCCAATCCCACCGACACCGAGCTGTTCTCCAGGGATCGCGGGCTGAGGGCGACCTTCACCGCCTTTGGAATGACGCGCCGTCCGGGCCGCTCGGCCTCGAACGATCCCGGTCTTGCCGCCTTGCTGGATGCGAAAGCGGACGCGATCTGCTTCGTCGCGAAATCCTGGGACTATCACGTCAAGGTCGCTCTCGAGACGACCAACGAGGAGAACCTCGCCTCGATCCACGACAGCGTGACCGCTGCCAAGGAGCGCGGCCGCGAGGTGCTGGTGGATTGCGAGCATTTTTTCGACGGCTACAAGGCCAATCCGGATTATGCGCTGTCCTGCGCGAAGGCCGCTTATGACTCTGGCGCGCGCTGGGTGGTGCTATGCGACACCAACGGCGGCACGCTGCCCCATGAAGTTGAATCGATCGTCCGCGAGGTGGTCAAGGTGATCCCTGGCGATCACGTTGGCATCCATGCGCATAACGACACCGAGCAGGCGGTCGCGAATTCGCTGGCGGCGGTGCGGGCGGGCGCCCGTCAGATTCAGGGAACGCTGAACGGAATCGGGGAGCGCTGTGGCAACGCCAATCTGGTCTCGATCATCCCGACGCTGAAACTCAAGAAGGACTTTGCCGACAAATTCGAGATCAATATCTCTGACGCGCAGCTCAAAGCGCTGGCGCCGGCTTCGCGCAAGCTCGATGAGATGCTGAACCGCGCCTCGAACCGGCATGCGCCTTATGTCGGCGACTCCGCGTTTGCGACCAAGGCCGGCATCCATGCCTCGGCCCTGCTGAAGGAGCCGCAGACCTACGAGCATGTGCCGCCGGAATCGGTGGGAAACCGGCGCCGCGTGCTGGTCTCCGACCAGGGTGGGCGCTCCAACCTGCTCGCCGAGCTGGAGCGGATCGGGCTGTCGGTCGACCGCAACGATCCTCGGATCGCGCGCCTGCTGGACGAGGTGAAGGAGCGCGAGGCGAACGGCTATGCCTATGAAGGTGCGGACGCCTCTTTCGAGCTTCTGGCGCGGCGCATTCTCGGCACGGTGCCCGATTATTTCGATGTCGAGCAGTTCGACGTGAATGTGGAACAGCGCTACAACGCGCTCGGCAAGCGTGTCACCGTTGCGATGGCAGTGGTGAAGGTGAAGGTCGACGGCGAGACGCTGATCTCGGCCGGAGAGGGCAACGGTCCGGTCAATGCGCTCGACGTGGCGCTGCGCAAGGA
>JAEWHY010000620.1 GCA_023387555.1 Pseudomonadota bacterium | reverse complement strand
CCTCCACACCTTCCGAGACCACACCTTCCGAGACCACGCCTGCCGAGACCACGCCTGCCAAGTCCACGCCTGCCAAGTCCACTCCGGCCAAATCCGCACCGCCCAAGTCGCGTGGGGTACGCGAGATCCGCAGCGCCGCGCGGCGCGAGGCGATCCTTGGCGCGGCGCTCGAGGAATTCGCCGCGCAGGGCTTTGCCGCCGCCCGGCTCGACGATGTGGCAAGACGCGCCGGCGTCGCGAAAGGCACGATTTATCTGTACTTCGCCGACAAGGAGACGCTGTTTCAGGAACTGGTGCGGGCGATGCTGTCGCCGATCGTCGGCCATCTGGAGCGTCTGGCCCAGGTCGAGACGCCGTTCCCGGTGCTCGCGCAGACGCTTGTCGATCTGATGGTGCGGGACGTGCTTGAGACGCGGCGCAAGGACATCATTCGCCTGATCCTGTCCGAGGGAACGCGATTTCCCGCTCTCGCCGAATTCTATCACCGCGAAGTTCTGAGCAAGGTGTTTGCCGGATTGCGCGCGGTGTTGCGGCGCGCGGTGGAGCGCGGCGAGTTGCGTCACAAGGCGCTGGCGGAATTCCCGCAATTGCTTGGCGCGCCGCTACTGGTGGCCGTGTTCTGGAACAGCGTGTTCGGCGGGCTGCAGCCGCTTGATGCGCGCGCCATGCTGAAGGCCCATCTCGACATCTTGCTGGACCGCGGGAGCCCGTCATGACCATTGCGCCGGCGAGCCCCTGGCGGCGGTTGCGACTGTGCCTGCCCGCGATCTTTCTCCTGACGATCGGCCCGCTGCTCTCTGCCTGCAGCAACGACAACGCCAATGTGTTGCAGGGCTGGATCGAGGGCGATTTCATCTTCGTGAGCCCGGACGAGCAGGGCCGCATCGAGCAGATGTTGGTGCGCCAGGGCGACGCGGTCAAAAAGGGACAACTACTGTTCGTCCTCGATGAAGACCTGCAGCAGGCCGATCTTGGCGTCGCGCAGGCGACCCTCGCGAATACCAAGCAGGCATTCGAGCGCGCCCAGCAGCTTCTGCAAAGCAAGGCGGGCACGCAAAAGGATTTCGACGTCACGCAGGCGCTGTATCGCGAGGCGCAGGCGCGGCTCGCGGCCGCGCAGACCCGGCTGACGCGGCGGCGCGTGCTCAGTCCGGTCACCGGGCTGGTGCAGCAGGTCTATTACCGCGCCGGCGAAACGGTGCCGCCGAGCCGCGCGATCGTCTCGATCCTGCCCCCCGGAAACCTCAAGGTGCGGTTCTACGTGCCCGAGCCGATGCTGGCGCGCCTTGCGATCGACGACACCATCGGCTTTGCCTGCGATGGCTGCCCGGCCGGGATGACCGGCAAGATCAGCTTCATCTCGCAATATGCCGAATACACCCCGCCGGTGATCTATTCGCAGCAGGAGCGTCACAAGCTGCTCTATCTGATCGAGGCGCTGCCGAACGATCCGAACGCGCTGCGCGTCGGGCAGCCGGTCGATGTCACGGTCACGCCGCGGGCGGACGCCAAATGACCGCCGATCCGGACATCGTGATCGATGTGCACGGGCTGACGAAGTCCTTCGGCAGCCGCGTCGTGGTGCGCGATCTGTCGATGCAGGTGAGGAAGGGCACGATCTACGGCTTCCTCGGGCCCAACGGTTCGGGCAAGACCACGACCATCCGCATGCTCACCGGGCTGCTGACGCCGGACAAGGGCGACGGCACCTGCCTCGGCTATGACATCCGCACCGAGGCCGACCAGATCAAGCTGCGGGTCGGCTACATGACGCAGCGGTTCAGCCTGTACCAGGATTTGTCGGTCCGGGAGAATCTGGAATTCGTTGCGCGCCTGCATCTGATGAGCAACCCGGCGCAGGCGGCGCGCGACATGATCGCCCGGCTCGGACTGACCGGCCGCGAAGGGCAGCTTGCGGGCGAATTGTCGGGCGGCTGGAAGCAGCGGCTTTCGCTTGGCGCCTGCACCTTGCCGTCGCCGCAGCTTCTGCTGCTCGACGAGCCGACCGCCGGCGTCGATCCGAAGGCGCGACGGGAATTCTGGGACGAGATTCATGCGCTCGCGGCCGAGGGGCTGACCGTGCTGGTCTCGACCCATTACATGGACGAGGCCGAACGCTGCCATGAGATCGCATATATCGCCTATGGCGAATTGCTGACGCATGGTACCGTCGAGGCGGTGGTGCGGCAGGCCGGGCTTACGACCTATGACGTCAGCGGTGCCGACGTGAATGGCCTGTTGCGCGAATTGCACGGCAAGCCGGGCGTCGACATGGTCGCGCCATTCGGCAACAGCCTGCATGTCTCGGGCCGCGATCCGGCGGCGCTGGAGGCTGCGATCAAGCCGTATCGCGACCGGCCCGGGCTGACCTGGAAGCCGTCCGAACCGACGCTCGAAGACGTGTTCATCGATCTGATGAGCCGCGCCAGGGACAATTACCAATGAGCGCGCCGTCTTCCATCAGCACGCCTGGGCCCGCGCCTTCACGCAGGAACGGCTCGCGGTGGACCGGCTTCTGGCGCCGCACCGGGGCGATGCTGGTCAAGGAATTCATCCAGCTTCGCCGCGACCGGGTGTCGTTTGCGATGATCGTGATGATTCCGCTGATGCAGCTCATCCTGTTCGGCTATGCGATCAACACCACACCGCGCGACCTGCCGACCGCCGTCCTCCTGCAGGAGCACAGCGACCTTGGACGGTCGGTGCTGAAGGCGCTGCAGAACACCCGCTATTTCAAGGTCACGCATCAGGTCGAGGACGAGGCCGAGTTTGACCGGCTGCTGGCGTCCGGCAAGGTGCTGTTCGGCGTCGAAATCCCGCGCGGCTTCGAGCGCGACATCCGGCGCGGCGAGCGGCCGGCGCTGCTGGTCGCCGCCGACGCCACCGATCCGGTCGCGTCGGGGTCGGCGCTCGGGGCACTCGGGCAACTGGTGCGCACGGCGCTGCAGAACGATCGCGGCCTGCCCGAAACGGCGCGTCCGCTGTTCGAATTCCGCACCCACGCGCGTTACAACCCGGCGGCGGAAACCGCGCTCAACATCGTGCCGGGCCTTGTCGGCACCATCCTGACCATGACCATGCTGATCTTCACCGCATTGTCGGTAACCCGCGAACTCGAGCGCGGCACCATGGAAGCGCTGCTTGCGATGCCGATCACGCCGCTCGAGATCATGCTCGGGAAGATCATTCCCTATGTGTTCGTCGGCTTCATCCAGGCATCGATCATCATCGGCATCGGCGTGCTGCTGTTTCACGTCCCGGTGCTTGGCAGCCTGCTGACGCTCGCGGCGCTGTCGACGCTGTTCATCGCCGCCAATCTGTCGATCGGCTACACTTTCTCGACCGTTGCGCAGAACCAGCTGCAGGCGGTGCAGATGTCGATGATGTTCTTCCTGCCGAACATCCTGCTGTCGGGCTTCCTGTTTCCGTTCGCCGGCATGCCGGTCTGGGCGCAGTGGATCGGCGAGACGCTGCCGCTGACGCACTACCTCCGGATCGTGCGCGCGATCATGCTCAAGGGCGCGACGCTCGAGGACCTGCGCTACGACACGATCGCGCTGTTCGTGCTGATGCTGATCGCGATGACGATCGCGGTGCTGCGGTTCCGGCGCACGCTGGATTAGCTAGCGTCGCACATGCAGCCCGATGCGCGCATAGAAGCCGTCGCGGTCGTCGGAATCCATCGCCCAGCCTGCGGCGGCCGTCCATTCGACCCACGCAAAGCGAAGGCCCGTGACATGCAGCCCGGCGCGGAATTGCTGATAGGTGTCGCGGCTGGCGAAGCCGCCGACCTCCGGCCCGACATAGAACCGGTCCGCGATGCGCCAGCCGAACGCCGCGCGTCCGGCGAAGCTCGGTCCGATTGAGGAGACCGTTGCGTCAGCCGCGATCATCGTTGACGCGCTGGGCTCGTGCCAGAATTCGACCGCGCCGCGAACGCCGGCATGACCGCCATTGAGGTCGCTGCCCGGATCGTAAGGCACGGTCCGGTGATGCTGCAGGTCGAGACCGGCGAACACGGTCACGAACATCTTGTCGCGCACGAAGCGCCAGCCGGGGAGGACGAAGCCGGTCCATTGCGTTGCGGTCACGAGCGCGTCGTCGAGTGCGCCCGACCGGTATTGGTACGAGCCCGCGCCGACCAGCGCCTTGAAGGTGAAGCCGCCGCGATCGAGCCCACCGGGCGACCACAAGGTGCCGCCATACGAGAAGCTGCCGTGGCGCCACAGATCGGTGCCGGAGAAAAACAGCAGCGTGTCATCGCTGCGCGCGAAGCCGTCTGCACGCGCACCCGTACCGCACGACCAGAGAAGTACCGCGGCGGCCGCCAGCCGCGCGGCAACGTCCCGCACGCCGCACATGGACACCACTCGCAACGACAGCAACACGCAAGATGTCAATCGCGGTTGGCGGCTGATGCGCCGACCCCCGCCAGCAGGGTATGCTACGGGTAGCAATTCAGGGTTGCAATCGGATTGTACCTCTAGCGGGCCATGCGCCGCGGCGGCTTGCCGAAATTACGCCGGACCATGGCGGAAAACGCGCTCGGGCTGGCATAGCCCACGGCTGACGCGGCGGCGCCGACCGGCTCGCCGGTGGACAGGCGCGCGATGCCATCGATGGCGCGCAGCCGCGCGCGCCACTCGTTGAAGCTGAAGCCGGTCTCGCTGCGGAACAGGCGGGCCAGGGTGCGGCGGCTGGCGCCGGCCCGCATCGCCCAGTCGTCGAGGTCGCCGTCGGCGTCCGGCTGGTCGAGCAGGGCGCGGGCCACGCGGGTGGCCCTCGGATCGCGCGGCATCGGCACGTCCATCTTGCGCTCCTGCATCCGGCCGAGTTCGGCGAGGATCAGTTGCGCGATCATGCCGCCGCGGCCGGATTCCTCATAGTCCAGCGGCTCCTCCAGCGCGGCCAGGATCAGTTCGCGCATCAGGCCGGAGATTTCGACCAGCAGCGGCGTCTGCGGCAGGGCGCTGCAGGCGTCGGTGCCTATATAGATGGTGCGCATCGCGAGTTCGCCGCGCATCACCATGCTGTGCGGAAGCGCCGGCGGCATCCAGAGCGCAAGCGCCGGCGGCACGATCCAGGCGGCATCGGCGGTTTCGACTTTCATGGTGCCCTGGATGGCGTGGATCAGCTGGCCGCGCTTGTGGATGTGCAGCGGAAGACGCTCGCCGTCCGGAAAGGTCTTGGCCATCGCCGCGACCGGGCGGGGCGCGTCATCGCGATTGTTGCGGTATTCGGGGCGCATGCCGATCGCTCCGGTGCTGGCCTGATCGCGACGATCATCGGCCTAACGTCGCCAGCGGGCAAGGGCTGGACGCAAGCGAGAAATGCGGCGGATGGCGCCGCCACGCCGCGCCATCCCAATCGGGCGGAAGCCGTTCGCGGCCCCGCCCGAAAAATCAGGGCTCGGCGGGATGAAGTGCGTAGGCGCTGCCGGCCCGCAGCGCGGCGTTCTCGGCCTGTGTGCGCTGCAGATTGTCGAACAGGCGGCGCGCGCTGAGCTGCATGAAGTAATAGCCGAATTTCGGATTCTGAAAGAACAGCTGCCGCACCTGGTCATAGGTGATGGTCAGGATATCTCCGCCATCGACGCAGACGGCCGACTGGGTGCGGACCTTGTCGGGCGACAGCATGCCGAGTTCGCCGACGACTTCACCCGGCGGAATATGAATTCCGAGTTCCGGAATCTGCAGGCTGCCGGACATGATGAAGATGATCTCGTTGGCCACATCACCCTTGCGGAACAGCACTTCGCCCGGCGTCATCGCGCGCGTCTTGGTGAAGGGCTTGATCCAATTCATGTCGAGGTCGCCCTCGAAGGCCTCCTTGGTCTCCTTGACCAGGGCCAGCATCTGGCTGAGCCGCAGGATGTTCAGCGGCAGCAGAAGGCAATGCAGCACCAGCAGCGGATAGGCCGGGTTGAGATAGCCATAGGCGATGAAGAACACATTGCTGCAGATGCCGACCATCCGCAGCGGCACCATCGTCTTCATCGAGAAGGTGGCAAAGACCAGCGCCGCCGCGACATAGCCGATCATCTCGGCGAAACGCATATGGGTCAGGTAGCCGATAAGGTCGGCCATGGGCGCAGACTCCGGCGGAGGGGAGGCGCGACAAGGAAGGAGGGAAACGCAAGGAAGAGGAGGGAGGTGAAACCCAAGGAAAGTAGGAAAGGCAGAAAGCAGGTCATCAGCAAAAGCAGCTCAGGCTGGCCGCTTTTGACGATGACTTCAATCGGAATCTGGATGTCCAGAACAAGGAATTACGGGGCCGGCATCAGGTCCTTGACGGCGGCGCCGGTGCGCTCATGAACGAGCGCCGCAATGCGGCTGCGGTGACAGTGCGAGGGCTCGCGCTCGAAGCACAGCAGGCAGACACTCTTTCCGGCATCGACGATCGACACCAGTTCGTCCATCGCCTCGATGGCATCATGCGTCTTCAGATGCTTGTCGTAGATGCGCCAGAGGGCGTCGAGCTTTCCGCCGCGGGCTGCGGCGCGTCCTTCGGCCGGCGTGCCAAGCTTCTGCAAATGCAGATAGCCGATGCCGGCCTCGTCGAGCGCCGCCGCAAGTGCGCGTTTGGAGAAGCCGGGTTTGCGCGATGCAGCAACGGCGCGGACGTCGATCAGGATCCGGACCTTGGCATCCTGCAGCGCCGAAAGCACCGCATCGGGGCGCGATTGCTCGTAACCGATGGTGAAAATCTTTCGCGCAGCCATGTGAACCTGCCGGTGGTTCGAGGTTACAAAAGCGCAAGGGGACGGCTTGCATTCATCTCGGCGCACCCCATATGGCGATGAAGCGACGTCGAGCCAAAAGCTCCGTTGCGATGGGCCACGGATTGTTGCGGGTGACGCCGGATGTAAGCGCACCTGTTTCACTTCGTGGCTTTTCGCTTTCTTGCATCTCCGTCTTTTCGCCTTCCCTCAATGCTTCGTCATCGGCGATGGTTGCGGCACGATGCGCGGCGGCCGCGTGGCGAGTTCGGTTTCCAGCCGTGCGATGTTTTCGAACAGCCGCTTGCTGGTCAGCTTGAGGAAGCCGAGGCCGAATTCCGGATTCTGATAATAAAGCTCCTCGAATTTCTCGTAGGCGAGCGACAGCACTTCGCCGTCCTCCAGCGAGATCAGCGTCGCCGTCCGCACGCCGTCCGGCGACAACAGGCCGAGTTCGCCCACGACCGCGCCCGGTTCGAGCGTGATGCCGATCTCCTGCAACTGGTAGCGGCCGCCGACCACGAGATACATCGCCTCGGCGATATCGCCCTTGCGGAAGATCACCTGGCCCTTCTTGGTCTTGCGCCGCGTCATGAACGGCTGCAGCCAGGTCATGTCGAGATCGGAACGTGCCGCGCGCTGGGTGCGCCGGATCAACTGGCGCATCTCGTGCACGCGATAGAGATTGAGCGGCAGCACGATGCAGTTGAGCACGATCGTCGGCCAGATCCCGGCGAGGCCGGCATAGATCAGAAACAGCACGTTGGTGACGATGCCCACGACCCTGAGCGGGATCATGGTCTTCATCCAGTACTGGACCACAGTGAGAACGATGCCAGCGGCCGCCGCGGCTTGGGCAATCAGCGGAATTTCCATATCGTGCTCCAGGCCGGCGGACGCCGCCGGCTCCCCCTTCGGACTATCGCCGCTTGGCGCCCTTTCGATCAACTCCCGCGGCGAAGCGTTCGATCAGCGCCATGGCCGCGGCCGGCGCGCGGATCTTGCCCTCGTGAATGACGTAGACGAATACGTCGCGCGGCTGCTTTTTCGGCTTGGTCGCCGCATCCACGCAGGGCAGGTCGTCGGGTGCGCCGCCCTCCGCCCATTGCCTGATGCGCTCCGCCCAGGCATCGAGCGTCTTGGGCGGATAGCCGGTCTTGATCTTGTCGTCGCCCTTCTGCAGGCGCGCATAGACGAAATCGGAGGTCACGTCGGGGATCGCCGGATAGGTGGCGTGCTCGGAGAAGCACACCGCGATCCCGAAGCGCCGCACCAGCGACACGAAGGCCGGAACGCGGAAGCTGTCATGGCGCACCTCAACGACATGGCGCAGCTTGCGGCCGTCGAAGTCGTCCGGCAGTAATTCCAGAAACCGGCCGAAATCCGCTTCGTCGTATTTCTTGGTGGGTGCGAATTGCCACAGCAGGGGCCCGAGCCGGTCGCCGAGTTCGGTCACGCCGGAATTGAGGAAGCGCTTGATCGAGTCGCCGGCCTCAGCGAGGACGCTCCGGTTCACGGCGAAGCGCGGACCCTTGAGCGAGAACACGAAGCCGTCCGGTACCTCCGACGCCCATTTGCGATAGCTCGCCGGACTTTGGGTGCGATAGAACGTGCCGTTGATCTCGATCGAGGTCAGATGGGTCGCGGCGTAGCGCAGCTCCTGCGCGTGCGGCAGTCCTTCCGGATAGAAGACGCCGCGCCAGGGCTCATAGGTCCAGCCGCCGATGCCGGTATAGATGCGACCCTGTTTCGGCACAAAACTGCTCCCTCGGACAATGAAACTTTATCGCAGTAAAAGTGTTCTATGCCCCGCTTGCCGTCCGCTGGCGACGGTAAATTCGTGGGGGAGGTATCGGGCCTGCTGCGGCGCACCGCCGCTCTCCGCGGGCTCGGTTGTCACACATCCAGCCTGCCTTCCCTTGTTTCTCTCTATGTCGAAAAGGGAGCCATCATGCGCTCATTCCTGCTTTCGGCCGTTGCGGCGGCCTCCCTCGCACTCTCGGTCTCGTCGGCTGACGCACAGTCCCGCGTTCGTGTCGGCGGGCTGACCTGCGATATGGCGCCCACCGTCGGGATGGTCATCGGGTCTCGCCAGGAGGTTCGCTGCGTTTTCCGCCCGAACTACGGACGGCCTGAGCGGTATTATGGCTATATGTCGCGGCTTGGCGTCGACCTCGGCGTGAAGGACGGCGGCCGGCTGTATTGGGCGGTCTTTGCGCCGTCCCGGGCGCTGCCGCCGCGGACGTTGGCCGGCAATTACGTTGGTGCGGCCGGTGACGCCTCGTTTGGTATCGGCGGCGGCGCGAACGTGCTGGTCGGCGGGTCGCGCCGCACGATTTCGCTGCAGCCGCTGTCGCTGACGGCGCAGCGCGGCGTGAATGTCGCAGGCGGCGTGGCGCGCCTCGTGCTGCGCTAGAGTCTTTTCGCTTTTCTTCGAATCGCGAAAAGCCTCTAGGTTCTTGCATTGACGCGTTTTCTTCACGCGAACCGGTGTCCACTTCGCTCGAAAACGCTCTAAGCGGGCCGAGGCGAACGCAAAACGAAGGGGCCGCGCAAGCGGCCCCTTTTTTATTCTGCCGAGGCTCTGCGACCCCGCGTCACGCGCCCGGAACGCTGCCGGGCGGCAGGAAATCGACCTCATGCGCGGCCGAGCGCCGCACCACCTCTTCGGGGTCGGTCAGGTTATGCAGCTGGTCGAACAATTCCTTGAGGCTGCGTGACGGCGAGACCCAGAACAGTGCCCGCGTCGGCTTGTCGGTCCTGTTGTAATAGCCGTGCGGCAGGCCCATTGGCATTTTCACGAGATCGCCGGCGGAGGCCTTCACCCATTTGCCGTCGAGATAGAGGTCGAAGGTGCCTTCCAGCATGTAGATGAATTCATCCTGGGTCGGATGGATATGCGGCGGCACGAAAGTGCCGGGCGGATCGAGAGTCTCGAACGAGAACGACGTCGCGCAATTGGATTTCTCATAATAGGTATGGCCGAGGATATTCCACACGGTCGGCGTCTGGCTCTGGCCGGCCGGCGTGATCCCGGGCGCAAGCTTGATGTCTGACATCTAATCGTCTCCTGTTGAGCGTTAAGCGGCGGCCGCAAGGGCAGGGTCGGCAAACAGCGGCACGATGGTGGCGGGCTCATCAAATCCTTGCGCGACCTTGTCGGCAAGCGGTTGCTTGTCGGAGGCGCGCGCCAGCAGATCGACCACATGCGGCGGCGGCGGCATCAGGATCATGTTGCTCCAGGTGGTCGAGGCTTCGACGCGCCGGAACGCGGTCTCGAAGGTCGCCGTCATCCAGGCCGGATCGAACGGCGCGTCGCCGCGCCGGACGATGGCGTCGAGATAGATCGTGGCGGCCTTCATCGCATTGTTCGAGCCCTGGCCGACGATCGGATCGTTGAGCACGACCGCGTCGGCGAGGCCGAGGACCGGCGTGCCGGAGGGCAGGGTGCCAACGCCCTGGCGGACGGTCGGCGCAAGGCGGCCGATCAATCCCGCATTGGCGTCGGTCGGCACGGCATCCGCGATACGTTCGTATTCCCAGGACACGAATTGCCGGATCAGCGCCTTGATCTTCGCAAGCTGCGCCTGTGCGTCCATCGCCGGCTCGAACGCATCGAGCGGACCGCCGGGACCGGCCTCCACGAACAGGATCTCGCACGGTCCGGACGTCGTCAGCGCCGGGATCATGAACATCTCACCGGCGCCGGGGATCAGCGTTGCGGTGACGCAGGTCTGTTCATAGGGACGTGTGCCCCTGGTGTAGACGAGGGAGAGCGCCCGCATCGGCTTGTCGTAGGGCGAGCGCGTGGTATCGCGCGCGAACAATTGCGAGACAGGGCCCTTGCCGGCGGCAACGATCACGAGGTCGCTGTCTTTGGCGTAGCGTTCGAGTTCGGGGATGCCGGCTTCGGCAATCTCGAGATTGCCGCCGAGCGCGCTGAACATCTCGATGAAGCGCGGGAATTTCACGCGCTGGTCGACCGATTGTGCAGGTGCAGCAAGGTTGCCGACGAAACCGAATGCCTTGTGGCCGGACCCGTCGGGCGCGGCGACCGCGATGCGCATGCCGGTGATCGACGGGGCCTCCCGGTCCCAGAGGTCGAGCCCGAGCTGGCGCTCCTGCGCCCGCGCGGTGCCGAATACGCACTGGCTCGACAATACCTTCCCCGCAGCCAGGTCCGCCGCGGTGCGGTTTTGTACCAGCCGGACCTTGTAGCCGGCCTTGAGCAGGCCAATGGCAAGCGGCAGCCCGGCCTGTCCGCCGCCGACGATGGTGATATGGCGCATTTTCCTCACCTCCGAAAAAATATTCGGACTTTGCGTCGAGCATCAGAAAACGCGGCGCGGCGATTGGCTATCCGCTGTGCGCAGGCCTTATCCGCAGCGCGCTGAATTTGGCGCCCGGATGGCAGCCTGCCCGAACATTGTGCTGGCATTCTGGAAGGCCGGGCCGGACAATGGGAAAAAGGGATCATTCCGGGGGCGCAGCATGTTGGGAATGCGCGCGATCAGCGCTCCGCCGCTGGGCTTTTTCAAAGCCGTCGATACGCTGGACCCCGGCGAGGCGGAGGACGAAGTCGGCCGGATCTTCTGCCCGCACCGGCTGACGCCGATGCAGCGCGGCGCGCCGGATTTTCACGCCATTCACAACACGGCGCGGTTCGATGGCTTCTCGGTCAATTTCGTCGCCTATGGCGCCGAAGTCGGAATCGATCCGGGCAAGCTCGACCGCTTCTTTCTGTTGCAGATTCCGTTGACGGGCGCTGCCGATGTGACGTGCGGCAATGTGCATGTCGCCGCCTCACCGGACACGGCCTCGCTTTTGTCGCCAACCTTGCCGACGCTGATGACGTGGCGGCGCGGTTGCGCAAAGCTGATCGTGCTGATCGACCGCGCGGTGATGGAGGGGCATCTGTCGGCGATGCTGGACCGGCCTGTCGAACATGTGGAGTTCGACGCCGAGGTCCCGCTCACCGGTCCCGTGGGGCAGGCCATCCGCGCGCATGCGATGCTGATGCAGGACACGGCGAAGCGCTCGGTCACGCTGCCGGCCGGCACCGGCCGCCTGGTGCAGCGCGAGTTGCGCAACGGACTGGTCGGCCTTTTGCTCACCGGACTGACGCATGACCGCAGCGCGCAGCTTGCGGCACCGGCTTGCGCGCCGGCGCCGGCGCATGTGAAGCGGGTCGAGGATTTTCTGCGCGCGTATCCCGATCGCGAGATCAGCGTGAACGAACTGGCCGACATCGCCGGCGTCAGTCTGCGCGCACTGCAGGATGGGTTCCGGCGCTTTCGCAACAGCACCGTGACCGAGGCGGTCCGCGATGCGCGGCTGGCCTATTGGCGCCGGCTGCTCGAAGCGCCGCCGCATGGCGCGGGTGTCGGCACGCTGGCGCTTGCGGCAGGTCTGAGCCACCTCGGCCGGTCGGCGGCGCTGTATTACAAGCGCTATGGCGAGACACCGTCCGAGAC
>JAEWHY010000615.1 GCA_023387555.1 Pseudomonadota bacterium | reverse complement strand
GCCTCGTCCCAGCCGGTCCAGCGATGCCGCAATGCGACCCGCACCCCCGCCGCATCGAGCCGCCGCAGCCACGCCCGCAGCAAGGGCGAGGCCTTCATCGCTTCGGGGAACACCCGCCCGCTGGTTCCGGTAAAGGTCGGCTGGCCAAGCTCCGCACTCCAGGCGCGCAACCGCTCCGGCGGAAATGCGGTGACGGCATCGCGCAACCGCGCTTGCGCCGCGCCATACCGCGACAGAAAGCGCATCATCTCTTCCGAATGCGTCAGGTTGAGCCCACCACGTCCGGCCATCAGGAACTTGCGCGCAAGCGAGGGCATGCGCTCGTACACCGTGACCGCGACATGGGCGCGCGCCAGCGTCTCCGCCGCCATCAACCCGGCGGGGCCGCCGCCGACAATTGCGGCTGTCTGAAATGGAAGGTCCGTCATCACCTTCATGTGACAGATGCGACCATCGGCGGGCAAGTGATCGCGCGATCTCGCCGGATCGGGCAGCATAACAGCACGGAACCTCACCCGGGCATTACGACGACTTTGTCGCTCTTACGCAGGCGTTTCCATGGGGGCGATTTTTGTCGGAAGTTTTCGTCAGAAGCCATGAACCGTCGACAATTTCGTTCGACCCACCGACTGGCCCGCGGAACCGTCCCCTTGCCGTTCGCTGAACGGCGGGTGACGATAACGGCGTCCGCATGACGCCGGCCGATATCCATGCGACCGGCGCGAGCAGGAAGGTTGGGACATGCTGAGGCGATTCGCATTCGCATGGGCGGCCGCAGTGGCGACGCTCGCCCTCGCTCCGATCGAAGCATTCGCGCAGGATCGCTTCGCGCTGATCATCGGAAATTCCAAATACAAGACCGTCAGCCCGCTCGCCAATCCGGCGCGCGACGCGGAAGCGGTCGGCGCGCTGCTGAAGGACGCCGGCTTCCAGGTCACCTCGGCGCTCGACCTCGACAAGGCGAGCATGAGCAAGGTGGTGCGCTTCTTCACCAGCAGCATCGCCGAAAAGCCGGAAAACACCGTCGCGCTGGTGTATTTCGCCGGCCACGGCGTCCAGGTCGACGGTGAGAATTTCCTGGTCCCGGTCGATGCCGCGATCGCGCGCGAGGCCGATGTCCCGCTCGAGGCGATGCGCATGGGCGACCTGATGTCGATGCTGGAGACGGTGCGCGCGAAGACCCGCATCGTGATCCTCGATGCCTGCCGCGACAATCCGTTCGGCGATATCGCACAGACCGCGCCGCGCGGCCTGGCGCTGGTGAATGCGCCGGCCGGCACGCTGCTCGCCTATTCGACCTCCCCCGGCCATACCGCCAACGATGGCACCGGCAGCAATTCCCCGTTCGCGCAGGCGCTGCTCAAGTCGGCGCGCGAGCCCGGCCTGCCGATCGAGACCGCGCTGAAGAACGTGCGGCTCGCGGTTCACGGCAGCACCGGCGGACGGCAAACTCCGTGGGAAGTCTCGGCGCTGACCGAGCCGTTCGCATTCTTTCCAGGCGCCGGCGTGAAGCGCGACACCAGCGCCGACAAGAACGCCGATCAGTGGCGCAAGGACTTGCAGGGCCAGTCGCCACGCGATGCCTTCGCGGTCGCCGTGCGCGAAGACGATGTCGTGGTCTATGAGCAATATCTCGCGCTCTATGGCAGCGATCCGCTGGCCGTCAATCTGCGCGCCATCCTCGATCGCCGCCTGATGATGCTGGCATGGCAGGAGGCCGTGGCGCTGGGCAGCGAAGCGGCGTTCGCGGCCTTTCTCGCGCGCTATCCGAACTCCGATCTGAGCGCCACGGCGCGGCGGCTGCAGCAGCGCGCGCAGAACCGGCTCGCCATGGCCTCGGTGCTGGGCGGCGCGCGCGATGCCAACGTGATCCAGGCGGCGACGCCGGGCGGAACCTGCCCCTGCAGCACGCCCGGAACGCCGAACAACAACCGGCCGGTTAATCCGGGTTCGCCGCCTCCGGGCACCCGCGCGTCGGTCCCGTTGGCGCCGGTCGATCCCGGTCCGGTGGTGGTGCCGGGCGGGCCGGTCGTCGTTCCCGGCGGACCGGTCTATGTTCCGGTGATCATCCCGCCGCGGATCAGGGATCGGGGCCGCGACCGCTATCCGCCCAAATACGATCCGAAGCCGGGCGATCGCGAAACCGGCAAGAATGATCCCAGCAGGCCCGGAAAGACCACGGACAATCCGACCGGTGATCGCAACACCGGCGACCGCAAAACGCCGAAGGGTGGCGCCTCCACGCGGCCGGGCAAGGACGATGTCCGCGGCAAGCGCGGGATGCCCGGTCCCCGCGAGACCGGCAACCGAGGCGGCCGCAATACCGGTCGCCTGGACCCGCGGGTCGGCAATCGCGGCCATGGCGGCGATGTGCGGCTCCCGCCGCGCAACCGCGGCGGTGGCGTGCGCATGGGCGGCCAGCAGTTTCGCGGCGGCAACTTCGGTGGCGGCGGCAGAGGGTTCGGCGGCGGAGGCGGCGGCCGAGGCAATTCCGGTCTGCGCTGACGCCGCTCAGGACAGGCAACGACGCGCGGCCGATCAGTTCCCTATCGCATGTTTTGGTCCGGCGCCTCAGTTCTTCGGACCGGGACCGCTGAAATCTTCGCTCACCGGATCGACCGGCTTCACGCCGGTCGCGCGGTTGATGAAGACGGTGACGACCCACAGCGCCACGCCGATCGCCAGCAGCACGCCGGCAATGCGATATTGCTGCGGATCGCGCCCGGTCCATGGGCCGACCAGGAACGCACAGGTGAGCGCGCCGAGGACCGGCACCGGTGTCGGCGTGCGGAAATGCTTGTGAGCCACCCGGTCCTTGCGCAGCACCAGCACCGCGATATTCACCACGGTGAACACGCAGAGCAGCAGCAGTGCCGTGGTGCCGCCGAGCGCCGGGATCTCGCCGACTAAGGTGATCAGCATGAAGGCGAGCAGCGTGGTGAAGGCGATGGCGACATAGGGTGTGTGCCGCGTCGGATGCACGGCGCCGAGGACACCCGGCAGCACGTGTTCGCGGCTCATGCCATAGACCAGCCGGCTCGCCATCAGCATGTTGATCAGCGCCGAATTGGCCACCGCGAACATGGTGATGAACCCGAAAATCCAGACCGGGAAATTCGGCGCGCCCGCCTGCACCACCTTGAGGAGCGGGGTCTCGCCCTGCCCGAGCTGCTCCGGCGGAACCAGCGCGATCGCCGAGATCGATACCAGCACATAGACGGTGCCGGTGATGACCAGGCCGGCCAGCAGGATTTTCGGAAAGATGCGGGTCGGGTCCTTGGTTTCCTCCGCCATGTTGACGGAATCCTCGAACCCAACCATCGCGAAAAACGCCAGCGTGGTCGCCGCGATCACCGGCCAGACGAAGCTGCTGTCCGGCGCAGTCTTGAACTGGAAGGCGCGGGAGACATCGCCCTGCCCGAGCCCGATCGCCCAGAAGCCGATGAAGATAATGATCAGCAGGCCCGACAGCTCGACGCAGGTCAGGACCACATTCGCCTTCACGCTCTCGCCGACGCCGCGGAAATTGACGGTCGCGACCAGCGCCATGAAGGCAAGACCAATCAGGGTGATGCCGATGGTGCCGGCAAGGTCGAGCCCGAAGGAATGCGCGAAATTCGCCGCGAATGCCCGCGACGCCGTCGCCGACGACGTTATGCCTGAACACATCACGGCGAAGGCCACGATGAAGGTGAAGAAATGAATGCCGAAGGCTCTGTGCGTATAGAGCGCGGCGCCGGCGGCGCGCGGATATTTGGTGACGAGTTCGAGATAGGAGAACGCGGTCATCAGCGCGACGACGAACGCCACGAGGAACGGCAGCCACACCGCGCCGCCGACATGGTTCGCCACCTGTCCGGTCAGCGCGTAGATGCCGGTGCCGAGAATGTCGCCGACGATGAACAGCAGCAGGAGCCACGGTCCCATCACCCGTTTGAGCTCCGGCTGTCCATGACCCGCCTGCGAGGCCGCGCCGTCTTCCGAAACCGCAGTCATGGCTCGTCCTTTCATCCGCCGCGCCGACACGGATAACCTACGCACAGACCGGTGGTCGCGCAAAGACACGCATGCGCGCTCCGGGCTTTAAGTCAGCCTCTCATTCCCGCGCGCCACTTGACGGCGGCAAGTGCGTCCGTCCAGCCTGCCCGCCTGAAGCCTCCACCAAAGACCTTTTCAGAGACATTTTCAGAGACAATCGCATGCAGTGTTCCACTGAACGGATTCTCACGACCCATGTCGGCAGCCTGCCGGGCCGCGGCGAACGCGGCAAGGATCACCCGGAACCGGCAGACATCCGCGCGATCGTTGCCGAGCAGATGGCGGCGGGTCTCGATATCGTCAACGAGGGCGAACTCACCAAGGGCGGCGACTGGCTCAGTTTCATCGACGGCCGGCTCGGCGGCTTCACCGCAGCGCCCGCCACCGGCGCGCCGCTGCTGATGCAGGGCAAGGATCGCGAGACCTTCGCGGACTTCTACAAATTCGCCGCCGAGCGCGGCACGCTGTTCTATGTCACCAGGGACAAGCCGGCGGTGAAGCGCATCTACTGGGAGTGCACCGGTCCGATCACCTATACCGGCGAGGCCGCGATGCGGCGCGAGATCGACCTGTTCAAGGCGGCGCTGCCGGCGGGACACGCGGCCGACATCTTCCTCACCACCACAGCGCCCGCCAGCCTCGAACCCTATCACACGAATAAATTTTACAGGACCACCGAGGAATTTGTGTTCGCCTTCGCCGACGCCATGCGCGTCGAATACGAGATGATCGCCGATGCGGGCTTCCTCGTGCAGGTCGACGACGCCTGGCTCGCGGCGCTGTGGGAGCGCATCGGCATCGGCATGGGCCTCGATGCGTTCCGCAAATACTGCACGCTGCGGGTCGAGGCGCTCAATCACGCGCTTCGCAACATTCCGGAAGACCGCATCCGCTATCACCTGTGCTGGGGCAGCTGGCACGGGCCGCACGCCTTCGATATTCCGCTGCGCGATATTGTCGACCTCCTCCTGAAGGTGAAGGCGCAGGCCTATCTGATCGAGGGCGCCAATGCGCGCCACGAACACGAATATCATGTCTGGGAAGACGTGAAGCTGCCGGACGGCAAGATCCTCATTCCCGGCGTGGTCGCGCATGCGACCGACACCATCGAGCATCCCGAACTCGTCAGCGAACGCATCCAGCGTTACGCCAAGCGCGTCGGCAAGGAGAATGTGATCGCCGGAACCGATTGCGGCTTCGGCGAACGCACCCATCCGCAGATCGCCTGGGCCAAGCTGCGGGCGTTGACCGAAGGCGCGGCGATGGCCACCCGGGCGCTGACGTTTGCGTGAGTCGCAGTTCTAGGGTGGGTTAGGCGCGGAGCGCCGCAACCCACCATTTCGCATGCGGCCATGCCATTGGTGGGTTACGCGCCTGCGGCGCTAACCCACCCTACATGGTGGATGGTCATACAATCGCGGAGTTTTCCATGCCGATCTCGATGTATCAGGCTTCGGTCCCGGTGTTCCGTCAGGGCCTCGAAACGCTCACTCACATCCTGCGCATGGGAGAAGACCATGCGCGCGCCAGCGGCATCGATCCGGCGTCATTCGTCGATGCGCGGCTCGCCCCCGACATGCTGACGCTCGCGGGCCAGGTCCAGCGCGCCAGCGACACCTCGAAGCTCTCGATCGAGCGGCTGAGCGGCGTGGCGGCGCCGAAGATGGAGGACACCGAAAAGACCTTCGACGACCTCCAGGCGCGCATTCAAAAGACGACAGCCTACCTTGATACAGTCACGGAGGCGCAGCTTGCCGGCGCGGAAGACAAGCGCATCGAACTCAAGCTGCGCGACTACAATCCGGTCTTCACCGGCGCCTCATATCTGTTCGGGTTCGGATTGCCGAACTTCTACTTTCACGTGACCACGGCCTACGACATCCTGCGGAACCGAGGCGTAGCGCTCAGCAAGCGGGATTTCCTGAGGCTCACGCAGTAGCGCGAGACGGAAACACGCAGACGGCCGCTTGGCCGCTGCCTTCAGCAGTCGCGAACGCAGCCAAAAAGCAAACGGCATGCCCGGGCAGAGCCCGGACATGCCGCTGTCGCGTTCGACAGTCCCGCGCGGGGCGGGGTTGTCAGTATCAGTAGTAGTAACGATAGCGCGGCGCGTAGTAACGCGGAGCGTAATAGCGCGGCGCGTAGTAAGGACGCGGCGCATAGTAACGGTAGCGCGGCGCGTAATACGGACGGCGATAGCCGTAATAGCCGTAATATTGCGCGGGCACTGCTGCGGCGGCATCCGGCGTCGCCAGACCCTTGTCGAACCGCGCCTCTGCGCTGGTCGGCATGGCGAGCGCCGCAACGGCAAGGCCCGCGGCTACAACGGCAATCGTCAGCAACTTACGCATAGTGTCT
>JAEWHY010000604.1 GCA_023387555.1 Pseudomonadota bacterium | reverse complement strand
GCTCGACGTCGCGGCCGACATAGCCGACTTCGGTGAATTTGGTCGCCTCGACCTTGAGGAATGGCGCACCGGCCAGCTTGGCCAGGCGGCGCGAGATTTCGGTCTTGCCGACGCCGGTCGGCCCGATCATCAGGATGTTTTTCGGCAGCACCTCTTCGCGCAGCCGCTCATCGAGCTGCAGCCTGCGCCAGCGATTGCGCAGCGCGATCGCGACGGCGCGTTTGGCGTCGTGCTGGCCGATAATATAGCGGTCCAGCTCGGATACGATTTCGCGGGGAGAGAAGTCGCTCATGTCAACTCGTTTACAAGCTCATGGTGCTGCATGATCAGGACGCCGTCGGTGCGGCCCTTGAGCTGCGGCACAGGATGAAAGCCGGCCTTTGTATAGGCACGCACGGCGCGCGTGTTAACCGGGTCCGGATCGATGATGATGGTGGTGTGGCCCTGCTCGCGCAGCATGCGAACAAAAGCCGCAAGTGCCCGCGAGCCGATCCCCTGCGACAGCTTGTCCGCGGCGCCGATCGACAGATCGACCCCAATAGTGTCGGAAGGAAAGTCCATCAGCCAGGGATTGTACCTGACCCATTGCTCGTTCTGATGGTGACCGATGAACCAATACTGGATGTAGCCGACCGGCTCCTGGCCCAGAACGATCAGGAACGGACGCGTGGTGTCCCGTCCTTCGACCATGTCGCGGATGAACCCGAGCTCTTCGACCGGATCGCCCCACCACTCGCGCAGGTGAGGCGCCTGGAGCCAGCGCTCCAGCACCGGGTAATGCTCCGCCCTCACCGGAACGAAGCTGATCGGTAATGCCTCATTCGGCATTCATCGTTTCCACGGTCACGCTGCGGTTGGTGTAAACGCAGATATCGGCGGCAATATCCAGCGACTTGCGCACGATCTCCTCGGCCGAGAGCGGGCCATCGGCCAGCGCCCGCGCCGCGGCGAGCGCATAATTACCGCCGGAGCCGATGCCGGCGATGCCGCTTTCCGGCTCCAGCACGTCGCCATTGCCGGTCAGCACCAGCGAGGTCTTGCTGTCCGCGACGATCATCATCGCCTCCAGCCGGCGCAGGTAGCGGTCGGTCCGCCAGTCCTTGGCGAGTTCGACGGCGGCGCGCAGCAACTGCCCCGGATATTGCTCGAGCTTGGTCTCGAGCCGCTCGAACAGGGTGAAGGCATCGGCGGTGGCGCCGGCGAAGCCCCCGATCACGTCACCCTTGCCCAGCCGGCGCACTTTCTTGGCGTTGGCCTTGATGATGGTCTGGCCGATCGAGACCTGGCCGTCGCCGCCGACGGCGACAATACCGTTCTTGCGAACGGTCAGAATGGTGGTGCCGTGCCAGACCGGCGACGATTCGGAAGAAGACATGCGGACTTAACCCTGTGCGAACGGTGATTTAGGGACGGAGCGGAGTGTTTGCAAATTGGCAGGACGGTCGGTGGCACAATGCCGGCAGCCCTGTTAAAAGGCCCCGAATTTTCTCACCGGAACACCAAAATCATGCGCAAAGGCCAGATCGCGCGCAAAACCAAGGAAACCGACATCGCGGTCGAGGTCGCGCTGGACGGCACCGGCCGTTCGGACATCGCGACCGGAATCGGCTTCCTCGATCACATGCTGGATCTTCTGGCCCGGCATTCGCGCATGGATCTCACGGTTCGCGCCAAGGGCGACCTGCATATCGACGACCACCACACCACGGAGGACGTCGGGATCACGCTCGGCCAGGCGGTCCGGCAGGCGCTGGGCGACATGAAGGGCATCACCCGCTACGCCGATATACATATGCCGATGGACGGGACGCTGACGCGCGTGGCGCTGGACGTGTCGGGCCGGCCGTACCTGGTGTTCAGGGTCAAGTTCGCACGCGACAAGATCGGAACCTTCGACACCGAGCTGGTCAACGAATGGTTCCAGGCTTTCGCAATGAATGCCGGTCTCACGCTCCATGTCGAGACCCTGTATGGGTCGAACGATCACCATATCGCCGAATCCTGCTTCAAGGGACTGGCGCGCACGCTCCGGGCGGCGCTGACGATCGATCCGAAGACGGCGAATGAGATACCGTCCACCAAGGGAAGCCTGGGCGGCTGACGAATCCAACCGCCGCCTGCGGGCCGTTGCGAAGCAATGGCCTCGAAAGGCGACGGCCAAAGTGGTGCCGTATCGGCCTTGCATCTGACGAGGATCGCCCTGCGGGCTCACACCTCGAAGTGAGGGCATCAAGCAGGGTGCTTGCGGAAACTAGGATAGAAACGGATGGCCGTTTATACCGTTCACCAGCCGCCGCTCGGCAAGGGCGAGAATGCGCCGGACCCGACGCGCTTCACTTTCGTGCGCGACGGCTTCTACGTGTGGGGTTTCCTGCTGTCGGTGTTGTGGATGCTGCGGCACCGGCTGTGGCTGGCGGCGGTGCTGTTCGTTGCGCTGACGATCCTCATCGAGGTCGGCCTGCGCTATGCCGGTGTCACCGACGGATGGCGCACGCTGGTGCTGGTCGCATTGTCGTTTCTAGTTGGACTTGAAGGCGCCACCCTGCGCCGCTGGACGCTGGCGCGGCGCGGCTACGCCAACGTCGGCGTGGTGGTTGCCGACAACCAGGACGACGCCGAACGGCGTTTCTTCCTCAACTGGCAGGCCGGCCAGCGCCCCAATGCGGCGCCTCCGCCGGCCCATGCGGACGCCGTACGCAGCGCTCCCGTGCCGGCGCCCGCCGCAGCTTATCCGCGCAGCACCGGGCACGCGGTGATTGGCTCGTTCCCGGAACCGGAGCGGCGGCCATGACCACGGCAATCGTCGATTACGGCTCCGGCAATCTTCACTCCGCCGCCAAGGCGTTCGAGCGCGCCGCGCGCGAGCATGCGCTGAACGGCGCGATCGTCGTGACCAGCGATCCCGATACCGTGGCGCGTGCCGATCGCATCGTGCTGCCCGGCGTCGGCGCCTTCGCCGATTGCCGGCGCGGGCTCGATGCCGTGGCCGGGATGGTCGATGCGCTCAACGAGCAGGTCATCGGACGCGGAAAGCCGTTCTTCGGCATCTGCGTCGGCATGCAGCTCCTCGCCACCCGCGGACACGAAAAGGAAGTGGTCGAGGGCCTCGGCTGGATCGCCGGCGAGGTCGATCGCATCCATCCGTCGGACCCGACCCTG
Organism: Pseudomonadota bacterium; assembly: GCA_023387555.1. Taxonomy (GTDB): domain Bacteria; phylum Pseudomonadota; class Alphaproteobacteria; order Rhizobiales; family Xanthobacteraceae; genus Pseudorhodoplanes. The sequence continues at coordinate 1,289 of JAEWHY010000604.1, read as the reverse complement.
AAGATCCCGCATATGGGCTGGAATACGCTGCGCACTGCGAAGCCGCATCCACTGCTCGACGGCATCGCCACCGGCGACGGCGGACTGCACGCCTATTTCGTCCATTCGTATCAGATGACCCCGGCGAACCGGGCCGATCTGATCGCCGAGGCCGATTACGGCGGACCCGTCACCGCGATTGTCGGGCGCGACAACATCGTCGGCACCCAGTTCCATCCGGAAAAGAGCCAGAAACTCGGGCTTGCACTGATTGCCAATTTCCTGAAATGGAAGCCGTAACCCTTCCTTCTTCACCTCCCCCCTTGAGGGGGAGGTCGGCAAGCGAAGCTTGCCGGGAGGAGGGTATTTCGATTGCTCTTACCCCCACCCCGATCGCCCCGCTCTCGCGCGGCGATCGACCCTCCCCACAAGGGGGAGGGTGAAAGCAAGAAACGTGATCCTCTTCCCCGCCATCGACCTCAAAGACGGCCTCGCCGTTCGCCTCGAACAGGGCGACATGGCGCGCGCGACCATCTTCAACCGCGATCCGGCCGCGCAGGCCCACGCCTTCGAACTCGAAGGTTTTGAATTTCTGCACATCGTCGATCTCGACGGCGCGTTTGCCGGCAAGCCGGTGAATGCCCAGGCGGTCGACCGGATTCTCGAAGCCACAAATATGCGCGTGCAGCTCGGCGGCGGCATCCGCGACATGGCGACGGTGGACGGCTGGCTCGGCAAGGGCGTCAACCGCGTGATCATCGGCACGGCGGCGGTGCGCGATCCGGACTTCGTGCGCGAAGCAGCCGCGGCCTATCCGGGCCGCGTCGCGGTCGGGCTCGATGCGCGCGACGGCAAGGTCGCTGTCCAGGGCTGGGCGGAGGCGTCCGAACTGACAGCGCTCGAACTTGCGAAGCGCTTCGAGGATGCCGGGGTCGCGGCGATCATCTACACCGACATTTCCCGCGACGGCATGTTGAAGGGCATCAACTGGGACGCGACGATCGCACTCGCCGACGCGATCTCGATCCCGGTGATCGCATCCGGCGGTCTCGCATCGATCGATGACGTGAAGACGATGCTCGAACCGCGCGCAAAGAATCTCGAAGGCGCGATCTCCGGCCGCGCGCTTTACGATGGGCGGATCGACGCCAAGGAGGCGCTGGCGCTGATTCGCGCGGCGAAGGCCGCATGACCTTCAAGGTCCGCATCATCCCCTGCCTCGACGTGAAGGACGGCCGGGTCGTCAAGGGCGTCAACTTCGTCGATCTGCGCGACGCCGGCGATCCGGTGGAGGCCGCGATCGCCTATGA
>JAEWHY010000594.1 GCA_023387555.1 Pseudomonadota bacterium | reverse complement strand
GACGTTCTTCTTGTTGCGCTCCATCTTCTGCGCATCGCTCAATTGCGCCTGCGCCGGAGCGGTGAATGCAAAAGCCGCAAGTATCAGGAATGCCAGAGCCGATCTGATCATGCTGTCCTCCCGTTTGCCCGGCTTGGTCGCGGGCTTGCATGAAGGCTGGAAGGCTATTGGGGCTCGGGTTTTGCGTCAATCGAGGGTAGTAACGGCCAACATTCGCCCGGCGCGTTTGCTATGGATGCCTGCCAGGGTCGCGATGGAGCCCACGATGCTGCCCACGTCATGCCGGATGGTACGGGCCACAAGGCTTGATGATGGGACGTCGTGAAGCGGCATGACCAGCGTTCTGCAAACCGGACGGCGGGACATGAATCGTCGCCTTGCAATTGCGGTTGTCTGGTTTCTGACCGGCTGTATCGGCGCGTCCGCGCAGGCGCCGCAGGCGGAGCCGCAGATGCCTGCGCAGGCCGCTCCCGCTTACGATTTGGGCCAGCGCTGGCAGGTCCGGGAGGTGCTGGCGAGCGGACCGGTGTTCGACGGCGTCTGGACCCGCACCGGGCCGCGCAGCTTCGCCGCGGAATGGCGTCAGGTCGGATCGCGCGATGTCTTCCGCGATGCGATCGATATCGAGAGTGCGAACGGCGATGCCGTCGTGCTGTTCCGGCACGGGGTGAACGGGCACTATTTCGGCACGCTGTCGGCGGACGGACGGTTCGTCTCGGGCCACGCGTCCTGGTATCGCGCGGGCGATAGCTGGTCGGCGGCGGTCGAGACCGAGCAGGGGCCGGCGCCGGGTGGAGCGCCGCCGAAGTCTCCCGCGCCCCGGATCGTCACCGTGCCCCGCATCGACGCCAATGCATCGTGGCGCGTGCGCGAGACCTCGGCGAACGGCGCTGTCCTCGATGCCATTTGGACCCGCACCGGGGCGCACACCTTCAATGCGGAATGGCGCGCAGCCGGATCGGACGATGTGGTCCGCGACGCCGTCGAGATCGAGCGCCAGTACGGCAACGTCGTGGTGCTTTACCGCAAGGCGAACAAGGGCCGCTATTACGGGACGATCTCGCGCGACGGCCGGTTCATCCAGGGGCACGCCAGCTGGTATGGCGCGGGCGATCGCTGGACCGCTGAAATCCGGTCGCGCGGATCGGATCGGTGAAGGCCGGGAGAGCGCGTCTCGCGATATTGGTGCCCCTGGCCGGAATCGAACCAGCACGACCTTGCGGCCACCTGATTTTGAGTCAGGCGCGTCTACCAGTTCCGCCACAGGGGCAACGCCACGACAAGACGCTTTTCGGGCGCGGGGCGAGCGAGACGTCGCCCGCGGCCAGACATAAGGGGATCGAACCGGCCGATCAAGCATCTTTGCAGGCGGGGCGGCGGCCGGCTCTCGGCTCTGTGTCTTGACGGGCGCGCGGCTTTCCCGTGAATGCGACGAGGTCTGAAACCTCGCCGGGAGCCGGAATGAACGATCTTGTCGCAACCTTCGATCGCCTGAAGCGGGACGAGCCGGTATGGCTCGCCGCCGGTGCGGTCGCGGTGATCGGCCTCGCGACGATCCTCGGCGCGTGGTTCTTCCAGGTGGTCATGGGCCTGCCGCCGTGCCCGCTCTGCCTCGAACAGCGCTACGCCTATTATTTCTCGATCCCGCTCGCGCTCCTGGTGCTGCTCGGCGTCTCGCATGGCGCCTCGGGCCGGGTGCTGGTGGCGGCGCTCACGGTCATCGCGCTCGGCATGCTGTGGAACGCCGCACTGGGCGCCTACCACGCCGGCGTCGAGTGGAAGTTCTGGGAAGGTCCGCGGGATTGCTCGGGCGGCGGCCTCGGCAGCCTCGGGACTGCGGGCGGTCTCCTCGAAAAGCTCAAGGACATCCGCGTCGTGCGCTGCGACGAAATTCCGTGGAGCTTCCTCGGGATTTCGCTTGCGGGCTACAACGCGCTGATCTCGTTCGCCCTGTCGCTGATCGCGGGCTGGGGCGCCTGGCGCGCCTGGCGGACGCTGCCGCCGCGCGAAAAGCTGATCTGATCGCCGCGCCCGAGGGCATATTGCCCAAGCTCGCGCAACGCCGGATCCGGCGTGCCGAGCAGTTCATCGGCGAACTGCCGGCAGAAGGCCGGCGGCGCGCTGTCGATCGCGCGACGCAGCATCGGCAACGCCTCCTGCCGCAGGCCGCTCTCCAGAAACAGCTGCGCCATGCGGTACTGGCCGCGGAAATCCCCCGCTTCGGCCGAACGCCGATACAAGGTCGTGGCCGCGATCATGTCCGGTGCGCAGCCCCAGCCGTGTTCGAGGCAGCAACCGAGCATGATCAGCGACTTCATGTGGCCGGCTTTCACGGCGCGCTCGAACAGCCGGAACGCGGCGGCGCGGTCCTGCGTAACGCCGCGTCCGTCGAGCAGCAGGCAGGCGAGGTTGAACATCGCCCAGCCATCGTCCTTGTCCGCCGCCTCGCGATAGAGCGCCGCGGCCTTCGCGCAATCGGCGGGGACACCCCAGCCATGCTCGTGGCAGCGGCCGAGCATGTTGACCGCCTCGGCGTTGCGCTTGGTGGCAGCGATGGCAAACCAGCGATAGGCCGCCTCGTGGTCAGGCGCGCAACCATGCCCGTTGAGCAGACTGTGGCCATAGGCGAGCTGCGCCTCGATCTGCCCGGCCGTTGCGGCGGCGTAAAGCCATCGCGCCGCATTCTGCGGATCCTCCGACAGCGTGGCCTTCCACTCGGCATCGCTCTTGCGGGCGAGCCTTGCGAAATACAGCGGTTCTTCCGGTTCCCGTCTCCTGCGGCGGCGAAGGAAGCGTGCGATGGCGCGAAGCATGGAGATGGGTTGCGCTCAGGCGGTGAACGATTGTCTTCGATTCGGAAACGTCAGCGATCCGCGCGACGTGAAGCGGTCGTTCGAATCACCATGCGCAACGCCGATTTGCGGATCAATGCGAGCGGACTGCGACAATCGGCAGCATGAAACCGTGGAGTTGCACCGCGCGTGTGATGTTTCGGATCCAGCGCGCAAATTGATTTAAGTCATAATAATTCAAATCTGCCTGCACGGCATGCGCGTCTTTTTCGATTCATTCTACAACACAAAGATTGCGTCGCCCCCATGCAGACGCTTCGGTGCATCCAAGGCGAAAGCTTGTCTGGAAGTTGGGGGCATCTTCAGAAATGTTGGCGAATGTTGAATCTCCGCGCCGGGGATCGGTCTCGCACGTGGCCTTGTCGGCCGGTCTTGCGTTGTCATGGACGCCATTTGCCGATGAGGCGGCGGCGCAACAGGCCGGCACGGTCCTTGATCCGATCACGGTAACGCGGCCGACGCAGACACGCGCAACGCGCGCCGCTCCTGCCCCCGCTCCGGCGACGCAGTCGGAACCTGCGCCTGTCGTTTCGAATCCGCAGGGCATTCCCGAAGGCGCCTATGCCGGCCCCAATCTGTCTTCGCCCCGGCAGACCGCGCCGTGGCTCAACACCCCCGCGACGGTCACCGTGGTGCCGCAGCAGGTGATCCGGGAGACCGGAGCGCGCGACCTGACGGAAGTCCTGCGCAACACGCCGGGCATCACCTTCGATGGCGGCGAGAACGGTTTCGGCACGTCGACCAACAATTTCAAGCTGCGCGGCTTCGACACCAGCGGCAGCATCTATGTCGACGGCATGCGGGACAACGGCAGCTATGCCCGCGACATGTTCAACATCGACCGTGTCGAGGTGTTCAAGGGCCCGGCCGCCGAGAACGGCCGCGGCGGACCCGGCGGCTACATCAACATGGTGACCAAGACGCCGTGGCTGACCAACTTCCTCGCCGGTGAAGTGGCTTATGGCTGGGACAAATACGATTCGAAGGACCGCCGCCGCGCGACCCTCGATGCGAACTATGTGATCGCGCCGACCACGGCATTCCGCCTCAATGCGCTCTGGGAAGACAGCGGCGCGCCCGGCCGCGAGATCGCCGAGTCCAAGCCGGCCGGTATCGCGCCTTCGATTGCGTTCGGCCTCGGCACCAACGCCCGCGCGATCTTTGCGTATGAATATCTGCGCCGCAAGGATCTGCCGGACTGGGGCGTGCCGGCCGCGACGATTCCGGGAACGGTGCGGTACAACCCGATCACGGCCGGTGCGCCGCGCGATGCCTTCTATGGCCTGCGGACCGATTTCGACGACACCACAAGCAATTCGGTGATTGCGCGCTTCGAATATGACTTCACCAAGGGCGCCACGATCAGCAACCAGAGCCGATGGGTGAATGCGCAGCGGACGTCGCGCTACACCTCGCCCGGCGCAACCGGCTTCATTCCGCCGTCCACGGTGCCGACCAATACCCAGTTTTACGATCGCGAGAACACCTCGTTCATCAACCAGACCAATCTGTCGACGGAGTTCTTCACTTGGGGCCTCAAGCACAACGCGGCGATGGGCTTCGAGTTCTCCCGCGAGGAATCGAATGCGACCCGCTTCCTCGGCGCCAATCCGGCTCCCGGAAACACCGATCTGTTCAATCCGAATCCGGATCGCGTCGGTGCGGCCGACATGATCCCGTCCGAGTATAACGATGTCTCGGTCAACACGATCGCGGCGTATCTCAACGACACCATCGAGCTGAACCGCTACTGGCAGATCACCGGCTCGCTGCGTGCCGAGCGCTATACCGTCGATATCGCCAGCAAGAACGCGGTCACCGGCGTGCCCTCCGGTGCATTCGACGGATACGACAACCGGCAGGCCACGCTCGGCGGCCGGATCGGTCTCGTGTTCAAGCCGGCCGAGGAAGGCAGCATCTATGGCGCCTACAGCGTCACGCATCAGCCGCCGGCCTCGTTCCTGTCGAACCCGGACATCTCACGCACCGGCGACAATGCGTTCCCCGGACTTGTCAGCGGCGTCAATCTCAAGCCGGTCAAGGCCGAAGGCTTCGAAGTCGGCGTGAAGTGGGACTTCTTCGACAAGAAGCTGCAGACCGCGGTGGCCCTGTTCCACACTACGAAGTCGAACGTGCCGACCACAGGGAACTTGCCCGGCAGCGCGGTCACCGAATTCACCGGCTATCACGAGCAGGTGGTCCGCGGCATCGAGTTCAACGTCGCTGGTGCCATCAACGAATACTGGAAGATCTTCGGCGGACTTCTGCTGCTGGACACCGAGCACAAGCTCTCCGCGGAACAGGAAGCGGCCCGGCAGCGCGCGAACCCGACCGATTTCCGGTTCCTTGGCGTGGCGGGCAACGAGTTCATCTGCTGCGCCAATGGCAGCTCCCTGTCGTTCACTCCGGACGTCAGCGGCACGCTGTGGACGACCTTCAACATCCCGTCCACGAAATGGACCATCGGCGGCGGCTTGCAGCATCAGGGCTGGTCGTGGGCCGGACGCCCGGACGATGCGCTTCGCATCATTCCGAACGGCGTGTTCGGCAAGATGCCTGGCTTCACCACCTACAATGCCATGGTGTCCTACGAGATGTGGAAGGACGTGCACCTTCGCTTCAATATCGACAACATCACGGACGAGAAATACCCGCTTTCGATGAACTGGGCGGCGCAGCGGGCCGTGCTCGGTGCGCCCCGGACCTTCCGCGTGAGCACGAGCTTCAAGTTCTGATCGGCCAGCGCCGATCTCTCACGGTCCCGGCCGTTCGCGGCCGGGACCCTCTTTTGTGACGATGCGTAACCGGGCGAGGTCTCCGGATGTTCGTACAGATCGCGGACTTGCTGACGCCGGCCGAGGTGAGGCATTGCCGTGGCCTCCTGGAGCAGGCGGCCTGGCAGGACGGCCGCCATACCGCCGGCCATGTGGCGGCCCGCGTCAAGGACAATCAGCAACTGGCGCAGGACGATCCGCTCGCCCTCGAAATCGGCAATCTCATTCTCGAACGTCTCAGCGCCAGCAGCCGGTTTCGCGCTGCGGCGTTGCCATTGAAGGTGCTGCCGCCGCTGTTCAACTGCTACAGCGGCAGCGGTTCCTATGGCGACCATATCGACAGCGCGATCTTCAGCGTGCCCGGCACGTCGGTTCGGATTCGCGGCGACCTGTCGGCGACGCTGTTCCTCAGCGAGCCGGATGACTATGACGGCGGCGAACTGGTGATCCAGGGCGAGAGCGGCCATTATCACGTCAAGCTGCCGGCCGGTCACATGATCCTGTATCCGTCGGGCAGCTTTCACCGGGTGGCGCCGGTGACGCGCGGCGCGCGCATCGCCTCGTTCTTCTGGATCCAGAGCCTGGTCCGCGAGGGCAGCCGCCGCGCGCTGCTCCTCGAACTGGACGACACGATTCAGGGCCTCACCACGACGGCGCCCGACAATCCCGCGATCGAACGGCTGACCGGCCTTTATCACAACCTGCTGCGCGAATGGGCGGAGACCTGAACGCCGGCATGACAGCGCCCATGACGTCGCCTTTGCCCAAGCTCGATCGGATTCCGGGCGATGTGGTCGCCGTCTCCGATTACGAGGCGCTGGCGCGGGAGAGGCTGACGCCGCAGGCCGCAGCTTATCTGTTCGGCGGCGCAGGCGACGAACTGACGCTGCGGGACAATACGGCGGCGTTCCAGCGGCTGCGGATGCGCACGCGCGTGTTGCGGGACATGGCGGGGGCAGGCCGCGCACTGCGGCTGTTCAATCAGGATTTCGCGTCGCCAATCCTGCTTGCGCCGGTCGCGTACCAGACGCTGTTCCATCCGGATGGCGAGCGCGCGACCGCGCTCGCGGCGGCGGCCACGCGCACCGGCATGATCGTGAGCACGCAGGCCGCGACACCGATCGAAGAGATCGCGCGCGATGCTGCGTCGCCGCTGTGGTTCCAGCTCTACATCCAGCCCGATCGCGCCTTCACGCACGATCTTGTCCGCCGCGCGGAGCAGGCCGGCTATTCGGCAATCGTCGTCACGGTCGATGCGCCGGTGAGCGGCATCCGCGATCGCGAGCGGCGCGCAGGTTTCGTGCTGCCGCCGGGCGTCGAGGCGGTCAATCTGCGCGGCATGCGCTCGCTGCCGCCACAGGCCGCGCAGGTCGGCGGCCCGATGCTTCTGGGCGGAGCGCTGCTCGCCGCGGCGCCGACCTGGCGCGATATCGCCGCGCTGAAAAGAATGACGTCGCTGCCGGTGCTGGTGAAGGGCATCATGACCGCCGAGGACGCGGCGCAGAGCGTTGCGGAAGGGATCGACGGCATCATCGTGTCCAATCACGGCGGGCGGATTCTCGACACGGTTCCGGCAACCATCGACGTGTTGCCGGAGATTGCGGCGGCGGTCGGCGGGCGCGTCCCGCTGCTGCTGGATGGTGGCGTGCGGCGCGGGAGCGATGTGTTCAAGGCGCTGGCCCTCGGCGCGCAGGCCGTGCTGGTCGGACGGCCTTATGTGTATGGCCTTGCCGCCGCCGGCGCGATCGGCGTGTCGCATGTCGTGCAGATGTTGCTGGCCGAATTCGAGATCGCGATGGCGCTGGCCGGATGCCGCAATCTCGATGAGATCGAATGCTCGCTGGTCCGCGCCGGCTGAGCCTTACGGCTCCAGTTCCGTGTCCCAGTAGAGATAGTCCATCCAGCTTTCGTGCAGATAGTTCGGCGGGAACAGGCGTCCATTGCGGTGCAGATGCTGCACGGTGGGCTGGAACGGCATCTGCGATGGATGCATGTTCGCCTCTGCAATCGTCTTGCTGCCCTTGCGCAGATTGCAGGGCGAGCAGGCCGCGACCACGTTGTTCCAGGTGGTCAGGCCGCCGCGCGAACGCGGGATCAGATGGTCGAAGGTCAGATCGTCATCGGAGCCGCAATACTGGCAGACGAAGCGGTCGCGCAGGAACACGTTGAAGCGCGTGAAGGCCGGATGCGTCGATGGTTTGACGAACGTCTTGAGCGAAACCACGCTCGGCAGCTTCATCTCGAAGCTGGGGGACCGCACCGCGCGGTCGTAATTGGCAACAATATTCACACGTTCGAGGAACACCGCTTTAATCGCGTCCTGCCAGGACCATAGCGATAGCGGGTAATAGCTTAATGGTCGGAAATCGGCGTTCAGAACCAGAGCCGGAAATCCACCAGGCGATACGTGGACGTTCAAGCGATGGCGCTCCTTTCAAAGCACCGTGACCCTACGTCCTAATGATAGGCGAGCGTGTCGGAAATGTGAAGGTACCGCTACAACTTACGCGCTTGCGCAAAGTCTGCGGTACCCCATGGGCCAGATCCCCCTGGCCGTTCAGACTCCCAACCGGCGGGCCAGGAACTCGCCGCCATGCCGCAGTCCCTCCTGGTCGATGCCGTGGCCGACGCCTTTCGAAATGTGCCATTCCACCGGCACATCCAGCTGCGCCAGCGAGGACGAGGCGTGGAACAGCGCCTGGACCGGGATCAGTTCGTCCCGGTCGCCATGGATCAGGAGGACCGGCGGGCGCGAAACCACCTCGTCGGCGACCGTTTCGGGTGGGCCGTCACCGGGCATGATGAACATGCCGGAATAGCCGACGATCGCCCCGATCGGGGCGGGGCGGCGCAGACCCGCATGCAGCGACATCATCGTGCCCTGGCTGAAGCCGACCAGCGCCAGCGCCGAGGGCGGCAATTGCCGGCGCTGCAATTCCGAATCGAGGAAGGCCTGCAAGGCGGGTTCGGCCTGATTGACCCCGCGCCAGCGTTCCTCCGGATCGCGGAATGTCAGCCCGAACCATTGCCGGCCGACCGGCGCCTGGCCGCAGGGCTCCGGGGCATGCGGCGAAACGAAGGCGGTGTCGGGCAGCATCGGCTGCCAGGCGCGGCCGATGTCGATCAGGTCGTTTCCGTCGGCGCCATAGCCGTGCAGAAAGACGACGAGACGCTTCGCCTTACCGCTTTGCGGCTCGAGGCTTGGTCCCGACAGCACCGGGACGTTTGGACCGGCCATTGCGCTTTGATTCCCCTGTTTTCTTGCGTGCAGCCGGCATGACGGCCGCGACTTGGTTCGGTTCTTTATTCGATTGTTCGATCGCTTCTTGAACCGCTTTGACTTCGACGGCGACACCTTCACGCCGTTTCACCACATGATAATAGCCCCACAGCAGATGCGCAGCCACGCCGCGCCAGGGCCGCCAGGCCTCGGCGATCTCCGCCAACTCCTTGGCATTCGGCCGCGCTTTCAGGCCGAGCGCGATTCGGGCCGATTCCTGCAAGGCGAGGTCGCCGGCCGGCCAGGCGTCGGCATGGCCGAGGCAGAACAAGAGATAGATGTCCGCGGTCCATGGTCCGATGCCATGCATTGCGACCAGTGCGGCATGGGCGGCATCGGCGTCGCTCTGGCCGATGCGGTCGAGATCGAGTTCGCCCTTGGCGATGGCCTGGGCGATCGCCTTGATCGTCTTGATCTTGGCGGCGGACAGGCCGAGCCGCCCCAGCCGGTCGGCGCGGGCGCGGCGCAGCGTGTTATGATGAAAAGGGTCGAAGGCGGCCTCCAGGCGGCCCCAGATCGCACGGGCGCTGGCGGTCGACAATTGCTGGCCGCAGACGATGCGGGCAATGCCGCGAAAGCCGGGCTCGCCGCGGCGCAGCGCCGGCTCGCCGGCAATCTCTAGGACCGGAGCCAGCCGCGGGTCGGCCTGCACGAGTCGCGCAAGGGCCGCGGCGAGATCGGACTGGGTGCGGAGGAATTGAGTCATCGACTTCGGTGTCATTGCCGGGCTTCACCCGGCAATCCATCAACTTTGAAAATACTCTTTGAACGTAGGTTGCGCTGAGGATGGGCCCCCGGGTCAAGCCGGGGTGACAGAAACATAGGCATGCCTCCACCCGTTTTCCGCTTCGCCCCGTCGCCGAACGGCTATCTGCATCTCGGCCATGCGCTGTCGGCACTGCTGAACGCCGATCTCGCGCGCGCGAGCGGCGGACGGATGCTGTTGCGGATCGAGGATATCGACCGCACCCGCTGCAAGCCGGAATACGAAAGCGCGATTTATGACGATCTCGCCTGGCTCGGGGTGGCATGGGAACAGCCGGTG
>JAEWHY010000573.1 GCA_023387555.1 Pseudomonadota bacterium | reverse complement strand
AGATGGGTCCGGTCGGTGATGATCTGGATGCCCTGGTCGATCAGGCCGTTGATGATTGTCGACACGGCCTTTTCGTTGCCGGGAATGGTGCGTGACGAGAAGATCACCTGGTCGCCGTGCCCGAGCGTGATGTCGGGATGATCGTCCCGCGCGATCCGGGCCAGCGCGGCGCGCGGCTCGCCCTGGCTGCCGGTGCACAGCGCGACCACCTTGTCCGGCGGCAGATAGCCGTAGACATCGGGACCGCGGAATTCCTGAATGCCGTCGAGATAGCCGGTCTCGCGCGCGACCTGGACCACGCGCTCCATCGCGCGGCCGACCACGACCACCTCCCGGCCGGCCGCCCTCGCGCCCTCCGCCACCGCGCGCAGCCGCGCGACATTGGAGGCGAACGTCGTGACCGCAATCCGCGCCGGCGCCGCCGCGATCAGTTCCGCGAGGGTGCGCGCGACATCGCCTTCCGAAGGCGAGCGCCCGTCGCGCACGGCATTGGTCGAGTCGCCCACGACCGCCAGGACACCCTCGGCGCCCAACTGCCGCAGTTTTTCCTGATCGGTCGGCAGACCGACGCCGGGCGTCTGGTCGAGCTTCCAATCGCCGGTATGCAGCACGGTGCCAAGCGGCGTGCGGATGATAAGCGCATTGGATTCCGGGATCGAATGCGACATCGAAACCAGTTCGATGTTGAAGGGTCCGAGGTCGAACCGGCCACCGACCGGCACCACCCGGACGTCGATATCGGGCGCGCCCGGTTCGCTCGCCTTCTTGGCCTCGATCAGCGACGCGGTGAACGGCGTCGCATAGACCGGCACCCGCAATTGCGGCCACAGATCGAACAGCGCGCCGAAATGATCCTCATGGGCGTGGGTGATGACGATACCCGACAGGCTGCGGCGTTCCTCCACGAGATAGCGGATGTCCGGGAACATCAGATCGACGCCCGGCAGATGCTCCTCGGAGGCGAACGACACGCCGCAATCCACGGCCATCCATTGCCGCCGACGCTCGTCGCCGAGCCCATAGACCGACAAATTCATGCCGATTTCGCCAACGCCACCGAGCGGCGCGAAGACAAGTTGCTCAGGCGTCGCCATTACGATTCAACTCCCGCGGCATCACCGAAATAGACGTCGCCGGCGCTGATCGCGCGCGTCGTGCCGCCGGCCGCGCGCAGGATCAGGCGACCCTGCTCATCCAGCGTTTCGAAGACTCCGCTTTCCACCCGCTCTCCTGTTCGTATTGCGATCGATTGCCCGATTCCCTGCGCCCGCGCGAGCCAGGCCGTGCGGATGACATCGAAGCCCCGTCCGTTGTTCCAGTGGCCGGCCCACGACAGCCATGCGTCCGTGAGTGCTGTGAAGAACGCCTCCGGCGCCACATCGTGTCCGAGCGCGAGCAAGGACGCTGCCGGAAACGGCATGTTCTCCGGGGCGGAAGCGATGTTCACGCCGATTCCGACCACGATCGCCAGACTATCGCCTTTGGATTCCGACTCCAGAAGCAGGCCTGCGACCTTGCGGCCCTGCACCAGCACGTCGTTCGGCCATTTCAGCGTGGCCGCGATGCCGGGCGCCAGTTCGGTGCAGGCCTGATGCACGGCGAGGCTCGCGACAAAGCCGAGCGTCGCGGCGACCGGCGGCGTCACCGGCGCAACGAACAGCAGGCTGGTCGCAAGATTGCCGTGGTCCGAGATCCAGGCCCGTCCACGGCGGCCGCGGCCGGCCGTCTGTTCGCGGGCCACCAGCCACAGCGGTCCCTCATCGCCGGCGCGTGTCAGCCGCAGGGCCTCGCTGTTGGTCGAGTCCAGGCTGTCATGGACGATCAGGCGGTGTCCCGCGTCTGCTGCGCGCGGACCGAGCGCGAAGGTCATCGCGGCCCGCAAACCGTCATTGCGAGGAGCGGAGCGACGAAGCAATCCACCACGGAAGACGTCAGCAGGATGGATTGCTTCGCTCCGCTCGCAATGACGGGTCCCGGCGGCATCAGGCAATGACGCCTAGAACAGCGACTTGGCCGCTACCGTCGCAGCGTCGAGCAGCGGCGCCGGATAAGCGAAGAACAAGAGGTTGAACAGCCCCGCGATGCCGAGCACGAACGCCTGCTCGCCCGGCATGGGCTCGAAGCTCTTGTGCGGCTCGTCGAAATACATCGTCTTGACGATGAGGAGGTAATAATAGGCGCCGATCACGCTGGTGAGCACGCCGATCACGGCGAGCGCATAAAGCCCGGCATTGATCGCCGCCAGGAACACGTAGAACTTGGCGAAGAAGCCCGCGAGCGGCGGAATGCCGGCCAGCGAGAACATCAGCATGGCGAACAGGAACGCCATCATCGGCTGGGTGCGCGCGAGGCCTGCGAGGTCGGAGATATTCTCCACCATGCCGCCTGCCCGCTTCATCGACAGCACGCAGGCGAAGGTTCCGAGCGTCATCGCTACATAGATCGCGATATAGACCAGCACGCCCTGCACGCCTTCCGCCGTGCCGGCGGCAAGCCCGACCAGCGCGAAGCCCATGTGGCCGATCGAGGAATAGGCCAGCAGCCGCTTGATGTTGGTCTGTCCGATCGCCGCGAATGAGCCGAGCGCCATCGAGGCGATCGCAACGAACACCACGATCTGCTGCCACTGCAGCGCGACGGACGGAAAGGCGGTCATCGTGGCGCGCACGAAGACGGCCATGGCGGCGACCTTCGGAGCGGCAGCGAAGAAGGCGGTGACCGGCGTCGGTGCGCCTTCATAGACGTCCGGCGTCCACATGTGGAACGGCACCGCCGAAACCTTGAAGCAGAGCCCGGCCAGCAGGAAGACGAGGCCGACCGTCAGCGCGAGGCCACCCTGCGGCGCGGCCTGGGCGATGCCGGCGAACGAAATCTGTCCGGTCGCGCCGTAGATCAGCGAAGCGCCATACAGCAGCATGCCTGACGACAGCGCGCCGAGGACGAAGTATTTGAGCCCGGCTTCCGTCGACTTGGCGGAATCGCGGTCGATCGCGGCGATCACGTAGAGCGACAGGCTCATCAGCTCGAGGCCGAGATAGAGCGCGATCAGGTCGGTCGCCGAGATCAGCATGCCCATGCCGACCGCCGACAGCAGCATCAGGATCGGATATTCGAACTTGCGCATGCCGGCGCGCCTGACGAAATCGAACGACATCAGGATCGCCGCGGCGGTGCCGCCGAACGCCAGAATCTTCACGAAGCGCGCGAAATCGTCGACCACGAAGCTGCCGCCGAAGGTCACCAGCCGGCCGGACGGCAGCAGGAGCACCGCGACACAGGCCACCAGCAGGAGCACGATCGAGACCGCGCTCACCAGCATGTTGGTGCGTTCGCCGCCATAGGCGCCCACCATCAGCAGCGCCAACGCGCCGACCGCGAGGATGATCTCGGGCAATACGGGGATGAGATTGGGGACGGCGCCGGTCATTTCTTGTCACCTGCGAGGCGCGCATCGGCCTCGGCCTGCTTGGTCTTGCCGATCGCGGTCTGGTATTGCGCGACCAGTGCGTCGACCGAGGCCGACGACATGTCGAGCACGGGTTTGGGCCAGAAGCCGAACAGCAGCGTCAGGATCACCAGCGGCGCGAACAGGCCGATCTCGCGCGCATCCATGTCCTTTATGGATTGCAGCTTCGGCTTTTCGAGCTTGCCGAACACCATCTTGCGATAGAGCCAGAGCGCGTAGCAGGCCGACAGGATGACACCGAGAGTGGCGATCGTCGCGACCTCGACGTTGACCTTGAAGGTCCCGAGCAGCGTCAGGAATTCGCCGACGAAGCCGGAGGTGCCCGGCAGGCCGACGTTGGCCATGGTGAACAGCATGAAGACCGCGGCGTAGACCGGCATGCGCTCGACGAGGCCGCCATAGGCCGCGATCTCGCGGGTATGGATTCGGTCATAGACCACGCCGACGCACAGGAAGAGCGCGCCCGAGACGATGCCGTGCGAGATCATCTGGAAGATGCCGCCGCCGATGCCCTGCGCGGTCGCGGCGAAGATGCCCATGGTCACGAAGCCCATATGGGCGACCGACGAATAGGCGATCAGCTTCTTCACGTCCTCCTGCATCAGCGCGACCAGCGAGGTGTAGATGATCGCAACGACCGACAGCGTGAAGATCAGCGGCGTGAAGTCCGCCGAGGCCAGCGGGAACATCGGCAGCGAGAAGCGCAGGAAGCCGTAGCCGCCCATCTTCAGGAGGATCGCCGCCAGCACCACGGAGCCCGCGGTCGGCGCCTCGACGTGCGCATCCGGCAGCCAGGTGTGGACCGGCCACATCGGCATCTTCACCGCGAAGGAGGCGAAGAAGGCCAGCCACGCCCAGGTCTGCAGCTGCCGGGGGAATTCGTGCTTCAGCAGCACGGTGATGTCGGTGGTGCCGGCGCTCCAGTACATCGCCATGATGGCGAGCAGCATCAGCACCGAGCCGAGCAGCGTGTAGAGGAAGAACTTGAAGCTGGCATAGACCCGGCGCGGGCCGCCCCAGATGCCGATGATCAGGAACATCGGGATCAGGCCGGCCTCGAAGAACAGGTAGAACAGCACGAGGTCGAGGGCCGCGAAGGTGCCCACCATCATCGTCTCGAGGACGAGGAAGGCGATCATGTATTCCTTGACCCGGTTCTGCACCGAGTCCCAGCTCGCGATGATGCAGATCGGCATGATCGCGGTGGTCAGGATCACCAGCGGCAGTGAGATGCCGTCGACGCCCATGTGGTAGGAGGCATAGCCGCCGAGCCAGCGGCCCTTCTCGACGAACTGGAATTCGGCGGTGGCGGGATTGAAGTGCCACACCAGCACCAGCGAGACCGCGAAGGTGATGAGCGTGGTCCAGAGCGCCACCCAGCGGGCATTGCGCTTGACGGATTCGCTGTCGCCGCGGAGCGCCATGATGAACAGCGCGCCGACCAGCGGCAGGAAGGTGGTGACGGAGAGTACCGGCCAGGTCGCCATGGTCAGCGTGCCCCGTAGAACATGAACCAGGTGATCAGCACGGCGGCGCCGATCAGCATGGCGAAGGCATAGTGATAGAGATAGCCGGTCTGCAGGCGCACCACGCTGCGGGTGACGTCAAGCACGCGGGCCGAGACGCCGTCGGGGCCGAAGCCGTCGATCAGCCAGCCGTCGCCGCGCTTCCACAGCGTGTAGCCGAGCCACTTGGCCGGGCGCACGAACAGGAAGTCGTAGATCTCGTCGAAATACCACTTGTTGAGCAGGAAGCGGTACAGGACCTGGTGGTCGCGTGCGAGCTGCACCGGGATCGACGGGTCGCGCAGATAGAATTGCACCGCGACCAGGAAGCCGATCGACATCATCACGAACGGGGTCGCCTTCACCCAGAACGGCACCTGATGGATGGCGTCGAGGATCGCCGGGCCCTGCGCCAGCGACTGGCGGAAGAAGTCCTGCACGTGGTGGCCGGCGAAATATTCGTAGAACGGATAGCCGGCAAGGATCGAGCCGGCCGCCAGCACATAGAGCGGAATCATCATCACCAGCGGGCTTTCATGCGCCGCGTCGTAATGGTGGCGGTCATGCGGCGCGCCGAAGAAGGTCTTGAAGATCAGCCGCCAGGAATAGAACGAGGTCAGCAGGGCGGCGATCACGACCGCGGCGAAGGCATAGGGCGCGACCGGGTTCTTGCCCACGAAGGCCGCCTCGATGATGGCGTCCTTGGAGAAGAAGCCGGCGGTCAGCGGGAAGCCGGTCAGCGCCAGCGTGCCGATCACCATCAGCCAGAAGGTCTGCGGGATCTTCTTGCGCAGGCCCCCCATGTTGCGGATGTCCTGCTCGTGGTGCATCGCGTGGATCACCGAGCCCGAGCCGAGGAACAACAGCGCCTTGAAGAAGGCGTGGGTGAACAGGTGGTACATGCCGACCGAATAGGCGCCCACCCCCATCGCGACGAACATGTAGCCGAGCTGCGAGCAGGTCGAATAGGCGACGATCCGCTTGATGTCGTTCTGCACGAGGCCGACGGTGGCGGCGAACAGCGCGGTGATGGCGCCGATCAGGGTCACGACCATCAGCGCCACCGGGGCGAGTTCGAACAGCGGCGACAGCCGGGCCACCATGAACACGCCGGCGGTCACCATGGTCGCGGCATGGATCAGCGCGGAGACCGGGGTCGGCCCCTCCATCGCATCCGGCAGCCAGGTGTGCAGCAGGAACTGCGCCGACTTGCCCATCGCGCCCATGAACAGGAACAGGCAGATCAGCGTCAGCGCGTCGGCGTGCCAGCCGAAGAAGTCGATGGTCTTGCCGGCGAGCGCGGGCCCCTGCGCGAAGACGGTGTCGAAATCGATGGCGCCGGTCATCATGAACAGCGCGAAGATGCCGAGCAGGAAGCCGAAATCGCCGACGCGGTTGACGACGAAGGCCTTGATCGCGGCCGCATTGGCTTCCGGCTTCTGGTACCAGAAGCCGATCAGCAGATAGCTGGCGAGCCCGACGCCCTCCCAGCCGAAGAACATCTGCCCGAGGTTGTCGGCGGTCACGAGCGCCAGCATCGCGAAGGTGAACAGCGACAGATAGGCGAAGAACCGCGGCCGGTGCGGGTCCTCGTGCATGTAGCCGATCGAATACAGGTGCACGAGCGCGGACACCGTGGTGACCACCACCAGCATCACCGCGGTCAGCGCGTCGATCCGCAGCGCCCAGTCGACCTTGAGATCGCCGGACTGCATCCAGGTGAACAGCACCACGCGCTCGTCGACATGGCCGAAGCCGACGCGCACGAAGGCGATCCACGACAGGATCGCGGCCACGAACAGGAACAGCGTGGTGATCAATTCGGCCGGTCGCGCGCCGATCAGCCGGCCGAACAGGCCGGCAATCAGGGCACCCAGCAGCGGGAGAAAGACGATCGCCTGATACATTTCTGGCTCAGCCCTTCATCAGGTTGACGTCTTCGACCGCGATCGAGCCGCGGTTGCGGTAATAAACGACGAGGATCGCGAGCCCGATGGCGGCCTCGGCGGCGGCCACCGTGAGAATGAACAGCGCGAAAACCTGTCCGGCGATGTCGCCCATGAAACTCGAGAAGGCGACGAAGTTGATGTTGACCGAGAGCAGGATCAACTCGACCGACATCAGGATGACGATGATGTTCTTGCGGTTCAGGAAGATGCCGAAAATCCCGAGCGTGAACAGGATGGCGGCAACCGACAGATAATGACCGAGCCCGATGGTCATGCACGGCACTCCCGCATGTCGTCATTCTGGCCGAGCCGCATAGCGGCGAGAGCCGGAATCCATAATCCCGATTCGTGGTTATGGATTCCGGGTTCGTCCGCCCTCGCCTGTCGGCTTCGGCGCACGCCCCGGAATGACGGGGGAAAGAAAGTAATCATACCTCGAGCCCCTGCCCCGGCTGGACCTTGCGGATCTCGACCGCGGTGGCAGGGCCACGCGCGACCTGATCCGAGATGTTCTGGCGTTTGACCCCTTCCTTGTGGCGCAGCGTCAGCACGATGGCGCCGATCATGGCGACCAGCAGCACGAGGCCCGCCGCCTGGAAGAAGTAGATGTACTTCGTATAGAGCACGAGGCCGATGGCCTCGGTGTTCGACACGTCCGTCGGGATCGGTGCGGCGGCAACGCGCGGCGTCGCGCCGATGGTCCAGGCGCCGACCACGAGCAGGATCTCCGCCAGCAGCACGAGTCCGACCAGCGCCCCGACCGGGAGATACTGCAGGAAGCCTTCGCGCAGTTCGGCGAAATCGACGTCGAGCATCATCACCACGAACAGGAACAGCACCGCGAC
>JAEWHY010000174.1 GCA_023387555.1 Pseudomonadota bacterium | reverse complement strand
GCGCATGAGCGGGTCGCATTGCCGGCGACGCTGCCGTTCGATTTCAAGGCGCTGGAGCGCGTCTCGATCTCGGCTTGTGGCACCGCTTATTATGCCGGGCTGATCGCGAAATACTGGTTCGAGCGTTACGCGCGGCTGCCGGTCGAGATCGATGTGGCGTCGGAGTTCCGCTACCGCGAAGCGCCGCTGCGCAAGGGCGATGTGACCATCGTCGTTTCGCAGTCCGGCGAAACCGCCGATACTTTGGCCTCGCTCCGTTACGCCAAGGAACAGGGCCAAGACGTTCTGGCGGTGGTCAACGTGCAATCGTCGACCATCGCGCGCGAAAGCAGCGTCATCATGCCGACGCTGGCCGGTCCCGAAATCGGTGTCGCTTCGACCAAGGCGTTCACCTGCCAGCTCGCCGTGCTCGCCTGCCTTGCCATCGCGGCCGGCCGCGCCCGCGGCACGCTCAGCGAAGCCGACGAGCGCAAGCTGGTGCGGGCGCTGATCGAGGTGCCGCGTCACATGAACGAGGCGCTCAAGCTCGAAGGCGACATCGAATTGCTGGCGCGCGATATCAGCAAGAGCCGCGACGTCCTCTATCTCGGCCGCGGCACCAGCTATCCGCTGGCGCTCGAGGGCGCGCTGAAGCTCAAGGAAATCTCCTATATCCACGCCGAAGGTTATGCCGCGGGCGAACTCAAGCATGGACCGATCGCGCTGATCGACGAAACGATGCCGGTGATCGTGACCGCCCCTTACGACATGGTGTTCGAGAAGACCGTCTCCAACATGCAGGAGGTCGCCGCCCGCGGCGGCCGGATCATCCTGCTGAGCGACGCCAGGGGGGCTGCCGAGGCGGCCATGCCGGGGGTGACCACCATCACGCTTCCGGACATGCCGAATTCGGTGACCCCGCTGGTTTATGCGCTGCCGGTGCAGCTTCTGGCCTATTATGCGGCAGTGGCGCTCGGCACCGACATCGATCAGCCGCGAAATCTGGCAAAATCGGTCACGGTTGAATAGTCGGCCACATCATCGCCGCAAAGCACAACGACTGGGCTATAGATGGCGGCCAGAGGGGCCGACCAGACGCGACGCATGACCGAACAGACACCTCCCGACATCATCGAGACCGACCTCCCGCCGCATGGGCTTGGGGCGCGGCTGCGCAACTATCTGCTGACCGGTCTTGTGGTCGCGGGGCCGGTCGCGATCACCATGTGGCTGATCTGGACCTTCGTCACCTGGGTCGACGGTCTGGTGCGGCCGTTGATCCCGGATGCCTATCGGCCGGAAACCTATCTGCCCTTGCAAATCCCCGGTTCGGGGCTCGTGATCGCGGTCGTCGCTCTGACGCTGCTCGGATTCCTGACGCATAATCTTGTCGGCCGGACCCTGATCCAGCTTGGCGACCGGCTGATCGACCGGATGCCGATCGTGCGGCCGATCTACAAGACCGTGAAGCAGGTCTTCCAGATGCTGTTCTCGAAATCCGGGACGAGCTTCCGCAAGGTCGGCCTGGTTGAATTCCCGGCGCCGGGCATGTGGTCGCTGGTCTTCATCTCGCAGCCGCCGAGCGCCGAACTCGCCAAGCGCATTCCCGGCGACGACGATCAGATTTCGGTATTCCTGCCGTGCACGCCCAATCCGACGACCGGCTTCTTTTTTTATGTGTCGCGCAAGAATATTATCGAGCTTGAGATTCCCGTCGAGCAGGCCGCAACCTTGATCATGTCGGCCGGCATGATCCAGCCCGGCACGCAAAGCGCCAACGGAGGCCAGAACGGACTTGCGGCGATGGCAGCCGCCGCGCGAACCGCGCAGGCTGCACGCGACGACAAGACCAGGGAGACGGCTGCGTAACGCGTGCGTTTTTCTTTTCATCGGGGGACATGGGGCGATGAACTTCTCTGAAGCGATTTCATCGGGCTTTCAGAACTATGCGAATTTTACCGGACGCGCTCAGCGTTCGGCGTTCTGGTACTGGATTTTGTTCTGCTTCCTGGCAGGACTGGTGACGGCGGCCATCGATTACGCGATCTTCGGATCCGAGAGCTGGATGCCGCTCAATTCCCTGTTCACGCTCGCGACGATCATTCCGAATCTTTCGGTCGCCGCGCGCCGCCTGCACGACATCGACCGCACCGGCTGGTGGCAGCTTCTGCATCTGATCCCGCTGATCGGCACGATCGTATTGATCATCTGGTGGGCCTCGCGCGGCAAACCCGGTCCGAACCGATTCGGTCCGGATCCGCTCGGCGTGTAATCAACCGGCGTCGATCAGCCTGATCGCGTCGTCTCGTTCGAACAGGTAGAGCAGGGTCCTCAGTGCCGTGCCGCGCTCGCTTGCGAGCGCGGCATCGCGCGACAGGATCAGGCGCGCGTCGTCGCGTGCGATCGGCAGCAGATGGCCGTGCGCCTCGGGAGAGGCGATCCGGAACGCGGGCATTCCGCTCTGGCGGGTGCCGAGCACATCGCCTTCGCCGCGCAGCTTCAGGTCCTCCTCGGCGATGCGGAAGCCGTCCTCGGTTTCGCGCATGATGGCGAGACGGGCCCTCGCGGTCTCGCCGAGCGGCGTCCGATACAGCAGAAGGCAGGTCGACTTGCCGTGACCGCGTCCGATCCGGCCGCGGAGCTGGTGCAGCTGGGCGAGGCCGAAGCGCTCGGCGTGTTCGATCACCATGACGGTCGCCTCCGGCACATCGACGCCGACCTCGATCACCGTGGTCGAGACCAGGAGCTGGGTTTCGCCGATCGAGAAGCGCCGCATCGCCTCGTCCTTTTCGGAGCCGCGCATCTGGCCGTGCACGAGGTCCGCGGCGCTGCCAAAGCGCTTGCGCAGGGCCTTGAAGCGATCCTCGGCGGCGGCGAGATCGCTGGTTTCCGATTCCGCCACCAGCGGGCAGACCCAATAGACCCGCTGGCCGTCCTGCAGGGCGCGGCCGACCGCGTCGACGACGTCGGTGAGCCGTTCGAGGGGCACGGCGCGGGTATCGATCGGCTGGCGGCCGGCCGGCTTCTCACGCAATTCGGAAATGTCCATGTCGCCGAAAAAAGTCAGCACCAGCGTGCGCGGGATCGGCGTCGCGGTGGTGACCAGCATGTCGACCGCTTCGCCCTTGTTCGCCAGCGCGAGGCGCTGATGCACGCCGAACCTGTGCTGTTCGTCGATGATGGCGAGCGCCAGATCGCGGAACGTCACGTCGTCCTGAAACAGCGCATGCGTTCCGACGAGCATGTGGACGTCGCCGGACGCGAGCCTGTCCAGGAGCGCTAAGCGGTCCTTGCCGCGCTCGCGGCCGGTGAGGATGGCGGCATTGATCCCGGCGGCCGCGGCCAGCGGCGCGATCGTGTTGAAGTGCTGCCGTGCGAGGATTTCGGTCGGCGCCATCAGCGCGGCCTGGCAGCCGGACTCGATGACCGCCGCCGCCGCGAGCAGCGCCACCACGGTCTTGCCGGAGCCGACGTCGCCCTGCAGCAGCCGCACCATGCGTTCCGGCTTGCCGAGATCGGCGACGATCGCATCGAGCGCCCGGTGCTGCGACAGGGTGAGCGAATAGGGCAGCGCGGCGATGATGGTCCGGCGCAGATGTCCATCGCCGGCATGGGCGCGGCCCTTGCGCTTGCGATTGTCCGCCCGGATCAGCCCGAGCGCGAGCTGGCTGGCGAGCAGTTCGTCGTAGGCGAGCCTGGAATGCGCGGGGCTTTCCGGGGCGATGTCGTCCATCGCCTGCGGACGATGCATCGTGTGCAGCGCCGCGCCGAAGGCCGGGAAGCCTTGCTTGGTCAGGAACGCCGGGTCCTGCCATTCGGGAAGGGACGGGACCTTGGCCAGCGCATGGTCCATCGCCTTCGCGACCATGTTCGCGGTGAGCCCCTCGGTCAGCGGATAGACCGGCTCGATCATCGGCAACGCCGCGAGCCCCGTCTCGTCGACCACCCGGTCGGGATGCACCATCTGCAGCATGCCGTCATAGAAGGCGGTCGTGCCGGACACGTACCGGGTCTCCCCGACCGGAAACAGCTTCTCGAGATAGTCCTTGCGCGCGCGGAAATAGGTGATGACGAGGTCGCCGGTGTCGTCGCTCGCATAGATCAGATGCGGAGCGCGGTCACGGCCGGGCGGGGCGGGGCGATGGCGGTCGACCGTGACCTTGACCGTGACGACGGTGCCGGGCTCGACCTCGCGGAGCCTGGGCCGCGCGCGGCGGTCGATGGCGCTGCCGGGCAGATGGAACAGGAGGTCGACGATACGCGGCTCGTCCTCGCGGCCGAGCAGGCGCCGATACAACCGCTCGAGCTTCGGGCCGATGCCCGCAAGCGTTGTGATCGCCGCGAAAAGAGGATCGAGAAGCGTGGGCCGCATGACGATAGCAGTATCACATGCCGGGAGTCGGGCTGACAGCGTTGGATCGAACGCCTATATACGCTCGCCCGGCCCGTCCGGGCTTTTGGCGTTGCAGGTATTTTGGAAATGACAGGGTCTGCGCGGTCGAGTGAGGGGTTGAGCGAGCGGCAGCGGCGGCTGCTGTTCCGGTCCTGGCATCGGGGGATTCGGGAGACCGACCTGCTGCTCGGCCGCTTCGCCGATGCGCATATCGCCGACCTGTCGGATCGCGAACTCGACGATTACGAAAGGCTCCTCGACGTCCAGGACCACGACATCTACGGCTGGGTCAGCGGCGAATTGCCAATCCCGGAGGAGAACCGATCCGCGTTGCTTGACCGGATCCTGCGGTTCCACAACGGGGGCGGCCGCTGATGATCCATTCTCCTGCTGAAATGCTCAAGAGCGGCAAGCCGCTGACGCTCGCCGGCGTCGCCGATGGCGCCGAAGGCATGGTGGTGGCCGATCTCGCCCGCGGCGTCGCGGGGGGCCGGAACGCGCCGGCTGTCAGTCTGCTGGTGGTCTGCCGCGACGGCTCGCGGATGGCGGCGCTGGCGCGCGGGCTCGCGTTCTTCGCGCCCGAGATCGAGCGGCTGGAATTTCCGGCCTGGGACTGTCTGCCTTACGACCGCGTCTCGCCCCATGGCGGCGTGCTGGCGCAGCGCATGATGGTGCTGTCGCGGCTCGCCCATGTCGAGGCGCGTGACAAGCCGGCCGTGGTGCTCACGACCGTCAACGCGATCCTGCAGCGCGTGCCGCCGCGCACGCTGGTGATGGGGCAATCGCTCTCGGCCGCGCCCGGCAACGTCATGCCGATGGAACGCGTGGTGAGTTGGCTTGAACTCAACGGGTATACGCGCGCCTCCACCGTGCGGGAGCCCGGCGAATACGCGGTTCGCGGCGGCATCCTGGATCTGTTCGCGCCCGGCATGGGCGAACCGGTGCGACTCGACTTCTTCGGCGACCAGATCGAAACCATCCGCGCCTTCGATCCGGAGACGCAGCGCACCCAGTACGATCTGCGTGCGCTCGATCTCGTGCCGGTGGCGGAATTCCAGCTGACCAGCGACACCATCCGCAAATTCCGTCTCGGCTATGTCGAGACCTTCGGCGCGGCGACCCGCGACGACCTGCTCTATGAGGCCGTGAGCGAAGGCCGCCGCTATCCGGGCATGGAGCATTGGCTGCCGCTGTTCCACGACCACATGGATACGCTGTTCGATTACCTCGACCGCACGCCGGTCGTGCTCGAACCGTTGGCCGACGAAGCGACGCATGAGCGCATCAGCCAGATCGTCGATTATTACGATGCGCGCAAGCATGTGCCGGAAGGCGCGGGCGGGGTGCCCTACAAGCCGCTGCCGCCGCAGAAACTCTATTTCACCGAGGACGAGTGGCGGGCGCAGCTGGCGCGCGTGAAGCTCGCCCGGATGACGCCGTTTGCCGTACCGGAGAGCGGCGACGGCTCCGTCGTCGATATCGGCACCAAGCAGGGCCACAATTTCAGCGCCGAGCGCGCCGAGGCCGACGGCAACGTCTTCGATGCGGTGGTCAGGCATGTCGCAGCCCTGCAGCGCGACAGCAAGCAGGTGATCGTCGCCATGTGGAGCGACGGCGCACGCGACCGCATGAGCCATGTGCTGCGCGATCACGGTCTCGCCAATCTCGCCAACGTCGGTTCGTGGCAGGAGGCGCTGGCGCGTCCGAAGACCGATGTGGCGCTGGCGGTGCTTGGCCTCGAAGCCGGCTTCGAGACCACGCAGGCCGCGATCATCGGAGAGCAGGACATTCTCGGTGACCGGCTGGTGCGGCCGCGCCGCGCTTCCAAGAAAGCCGAGAACTTCATTGCCGAGGCGACCAGCCTGTCGGCAGGCGATCTCGTGGTGCATGTCGACCACGGCATCGGCCGGTTCATCGGGCTGGTGACGATCGAGGCCGCGGGCGCCCCGCACGACTGCCTCGAACTGCACTATGCCGGTGGCGACAAGCTCTATCTGCCGGTGGAGAACATCGAGCTGCTGTCGCGTTACGGTTCGGAAGATCTCGAAGTCGATCTCGACCGGCTCGGCGGCACCGCCTGGCAGACGCGCAAGGCGCGGATGAAGAACCGCATCCGTGAGATCGCGCACGAACTGATGAAGATCGCGGCCGAACGCAAGTTGCGCGAGGCGGAAAAGATCACGGTCCCGGCCGGCCTGTATGACGAATTCTGCGCCGGCTTCCCCTATGAGGAGACCGAGGATCAGCAGAACGCCATCGACGCGGCCCTCGACGATCTCGGCTCCGGCCGGCCGATGGACCGTCTGGTCTGCGGCGACGTCGGCTTCGGCAAGACCGAGGTGGCGTTGCGGGCGGCATTCGTTGCGGCGATGGCCGGCCGGCAGGTCGCGGTCGTGGTGCCGACCACGCTACTGGCGCGCCAGCACTACAAGACCTTCACCGAACGCTTCCGCGGCTTCCCGATCAAGATCGGACAGGCGTCGCGTCTCGTCACCTCTTCCGAACTGGCCCAGACCCGCAAGCAGCTCGCCGACGGCACCCTCGACATCGTGGTCGGCACCCATGCGCTGCTCGGCAAGACCATCAAGTTCAAGGATCTGGCCCTGGTCATCGTCGACGAGGAGCAGCATTTCGGCGTCGCCCACAAGGAGCGCCTGAAGACCCTGCGCGCCGAAGTCCATATGCTGACGCTGACCGCGACACCGATCCCGCGCACCTTGCAGCTCGCGCTGACCGGTGTGCGCGATCTGTCGCTGATCGCGTCGCCGCCGGTCGACCGTCTTGCAGTGCGCACCTTCGTGTCGCCGTTCGATCCAGTCGTGGTGCGCGAGGCAATCCTGCGCGAGCGCTATCGCGGCGGCCAGTCGTTCTATGTGTGTCCGCGCATCGAAGACCTCGCCGACGCCAAGGCGTTCTTCGACAAGACCGTGCCGGAGGTGAAGGTGGCGGTCGCGCACGGCCAGATGCCGCCGACCGCGCTTGAGGACATCATGTCGTCTTTCTACGACGGCAAGTTCGACGTGCTGATCTCGACCACGATCGTGGAATCCGGCCTCGACATCCCGAGCGCCAACACGCTGATCGTGCATCGGGCCGATCGCTTCGGCCTGGCGCAGCTCTATCAGCTGCGCGGCCGCGTCGGCCGTTCGAAGATCCGCGCCTATGCGCTGTTCACGCTGCCGGCGGAGAAGCGCATCACCGCGCAGGCCGAGCGGCGGCTGAAGGTGCTGCAATCGCTCGATACGCTTGGCGCCGGCTTCCAGCTGGCCTCGCACGATCTCGACATCCGCGGCGCCGGCAACCTGCTCGGCGAGGAGCAGTCCGGCCACATCAAGGAAGTCGGCTTCGAGCTGTATCAGCAGATGCTGGAGGAGGCGGTCACCGCGCTCAAGGCCGGCATTGCCGAGCCGGTCGCCGATCAATGGTCGCCGCAGATCACCGTCGGAACGCCGGTTCTCATTCCGGAAAGCTATGTTGCCGACCTGTCGGTCCGCCTCGGACTCTATCGCCGGATCGCAACGGTCGAGAACGAGCAGGAGATCGAAAGCTTCGCCGCCGAACTGGTCGATCGCTTCGGTCCGCTGCCGGAGGAGGTCAAGCATCTCCTGCAGATCGTGGTCATCAAGCTCCTTTCGAAGCGCGCCAATGTCGAACGCATCGACACCGGCCAGAAGGGCGCGGTCCTGCAATTCCGCGACAACAGCTTCGCCAATCCGGAAGGGCTGATGCGCTATATCGCGGGCCAGGCGCCGATCGCGAAAGTGCGGCCGGACCAGAAGGTGGTGTTCCTCGACGACTGGCCGAAGCCGGTGCAGCGCCTGCTCGGCACCACCAAGATCCTGCGCAATCTGGTGAAGATCGCGGAAGGCAAGAAGGCGGCGTAGCCTCCCAGTCGTCGCCGGGCCGCCGCGAAGCGGCGCGACTCGGTGATCCATCATGCACGAGACGTTGGATTGCCGGGTCAAGCCCGGCAATGACGGCGGAGAAAGGCTATCCCGCAGCCTTCTGCGCTCGCTCGTCCGCCACCTTGCGGATCACGCTCGCCAGTTGCTCCGGCGCCTGTGCGCCGGAGACGGCATAGGCATTGTCGAAGATGAAGAACGGCACGCCCTGGATGCCGGCGGACTTGGCCTGTTCGACCCGTTGCGAGACGATTGCGAGGTCCTCGTCCGAGGCGAGCTTTCGTGCGACCGCGTCGCGATCAAGCCCGATCTCGGCCGCGGCTTGCACCAGCACCGCCTTGTCGGAGAGGTCCGCGCCTTCGGAGAAATACAATTCCATCAGCCGCTGCTTCATCTGCGCGGCTTTGCCGATCTGTTCGGCCCAGTGGATCAGGCGATGGCAGTCGGTCGTGTTGGGCTGGCGGCTGAGCTTGTCGATGGCGTAGACCAGCCCGTCCTGCGCCGCGGCCGCCGAAACGCGGGTGGCAATCTCCCTGTAGCGTTCGGGCGAGCCGAATTTCGCGGTCAGATATTGCTCGCGCGAAATGCCTTCCGCGGGAATCCAGTCATTGAGGAAGTACGGGTGATAATGCACCTCGACCGGAATATCCGGATTGAGCGCGATCGCCTGTTCGAGCCGCTTCTTGCCGATGAAGCACCAGGGGCAGACGACGTCGGAAACGACATCGACACGGACGGGAGTGCTCATCGCGGACCTCTACCATGTATGGAAAGCGGCCCTATTGATGTAGGGCGCGCGCTACTCCGCCGCAACCGCGGACGGCGTGATCCGGGCGAGGAGGCTCTCGAGCGTATCCGACGATCGCCAGGCGGTCAGCGCGACGTCGGGGGCCATCGGCCGGCGCCGGCCGGCCTGCAGCATGGTGTTGCGCAGCACGCTGACCAGTCTTTTGGCCACGGTCTGGGCCCGGCGCGGCGCGGTATCGACGAATGCGACCAGGATCGAACCATCCTGATCGCGGCAGGCGAAATCGGCGCCGCGGATCAGCTTGGAAATCAGCCGGGCCGCGTCGTTCAGACCGCGGGCATCGACCGAAGGCTCGAAGATCAGCCGCGCCACGGACAATCCGCTGGACCGCCGGCTGGCGTCGCGCATGACGCGCTCAAGTTCGGCCGAGAACGCTGGTTCATGCATCAGTCCGGTCGCCGGATCGATGACACCGTCCTTCACGAAGGCGTCGAGGGTACGGCGCAGCCGCGCCTCGAAGGCATGCAGGCGCACCAGCGGCAGGAACCGGGACACGAGACATTGCGGATCGCGGGACGCAACGAGATGCGGCAGGCGCCGGTTGTCGGCCCCCATCGGCAGCGCGCCGATCACGCCGACCGGCAGATCGCGGAAACGCGAATCCTCGGCGATCACCGTGAGCAGCGCGTCTACATTGTGAGACGAGAAGCCCTCGCCGATCACGAGGCCATCGGCGTCGCGCGCCTTCAGATAGCGGGCCGCGGCCTCGATCGCGAGCACGCCGATCACGCCGGTCTGTTCGCCGAGTGCGATTGAAAGGGTCGGGTAGCATCGCCCGCGACCCGCGAGGATCACGGTTGCGTCCTCAAGCGGGTCGTTGGCTGGCGTTGACGGCAAAGTCTGACCGGCGGCGCGGGCGGCTTCGGCGCGACGCAGCACGCTGGCATGCAAGGCCCGCACCCGCAGCACCGACGACAGGCGCGTCGCCACCGCGGCCGGATCGGAATCGACCGGCATCGTCAATGCCTCGCGATAGGGCAGGACATCGGTCGCCGCGGCGCAGGCTACGACCGGCACAATGGGAGTCCGCTGCCTCATGCTGCGCATCAGGCTTTCGCCGAGATGCTCATCACGGGCAGCCTTTGCATCCGCAAGAACGATGGCACAGGGATCGGCCGCGGCGATCGCCGCGCTCGCCTGTGCGCACGAAGCCTCGATCACGGGAAAGGCCCCGGTTTCGGAGATCGCCGCGATCAGATCTGGAGAAGGCTGTTCCGCGACGATGACGACCGGACCTTGCATGATTTCGTCCCTGTTATGGAACGGCGTCGTAGCGCGCGCCGAATTAATGCGCGGTCAATAGAAAGCCAGCAAATTGTCAGGCAGCGCGGTCGCGAAACGCTGCCGTTAGCAGAGGGTTGATGCCCATCGTCTCAAGCATGCCGCGCATGGTTACGAGATC
Source organism: Pseudomonadota bacterium (assembly GCA_023387555.1). GTDB lineage: Bacteria > Pseudomonadota > Alphaproteobacteria > Rhizobiales > Xanthobacteraceae > Pseudorhodoplanes. The sequence goes on along the minus strand of JAEWHY010000174.1, from coordinate 1,552 downwards.
GGTAGCGTGACCTGCGAGCCGGTGGCCGGCGAGCGCATGCGGAAGCGCGGCCAGCACGCCCTGTCCATCGATCCCGCGCACCAGATGCTGAAGATCCTGCATCGCGAAACGGTAGCCGCCGACCGTAACGAGGCCTGGCGGGGGTGCGGTCACGACCACTGCGTCTTCCTCCGCGGTCAGCCGGCAGGGGTAGCCGGTGTCGATATGCCGGTCCGCCGGCGACAGGACCGAGTCCTGATCGGAGCCATAGGCTTGGTATGGCGCCGCCGCGAGCGCGCCGCGCACCGCCAAAGTGCCGCCGGGCGTGATGGCGACATCGGCGATTTCGGTGCGGCCATCGGCCATCGTCACTGGTCCGATCGGCCAGGGCAGGGTGCGGCTGCTGGGCTCCCTGCGCGCCGCCAGCAGGGCGGTCTCCCCGAACGCGGCCACATCGATCAGCGTCACATCGAGGCTGGTCCATTGCGGCGCGTTCGCGAACCGCTCCGGCGCGCGCCACACCGCGATCACGCTGCGGACGCCAAGCGGATCCAGCCAGCCGGACGTCGACAGACCGGGCAACATGGCATCGGGCACCACGAGGACACTGCAGCGCTCGTCCTCGATCTGCGCACGCAAAACGGCCGGCTCGAATGGAAGATGCAGAACCAGCGTCGCGCCGCTGAGCAGCCATGGCACCAAGGCGGCCGAGACCCCGGCGTGCGTCGTCGCTGGAATCGTCGACAGGATGACGGCCTTCGGGCCGATCTGGCCGCGTTGCCGGATCAGGCGGCCGCCGGCGAGCAATTGTGCGGCATCGCGGGCCACCGGGACCACACCGCCCGCCGTTGTCTCGAACGTCACGAGTGCAATCGGCGCACGCTCCGTGCCCGGAGGCAGGATCGTGTCCGCCTGTTCGTCCATGCCATCCAGCAGATCGTCGAGCGGCACGATCCCGTCGGCGCTGTCGCAGCCGAACCCGCAGACCGCGCGGATCGGAAACATTTCGGCTGCAACCTCGAGCGCCAATGCGGCATGGTCGAAACCGCCCACCCGTCCGCAGGTGACGATGGCGCGCGCGCCAGCTTCCGACAGCGCCGCAACGCAATCGCCACGCCGCCACAGCAGCGGCAGCGGCGCCGGGACCATGCCGGCGCGCATGATCGCAAGCAGAGCGAGCACGCCGATCGCGGTATTCGGCATCTGCAGGCCGACCACGGTGCCATGCGCGAGGCCGATCTCGCGCAGGCGGCCGGCGATCGCATCCACGGCCCGATCGGCCTGCCGATAGGTCCAGCGGCGCGGGGCCTTCCCGGTGACGCGCCCGCAGTCCGGCGGATCGAGCAGCGCGAGCGCGTCCGGAGTGCGGAGGGCGTGCGCTTTCAGGATCGCGTCAAGGGCCGGAATGCCGCCAGGCGTCATGGTCATGTCCCGGGCTTGCGCCACCAGGCTTCGGGTAAATAGCCGAACAGTGGCGTCACGTCGGGATGTTCGACCTGCGTCCAGCGGGCCACCCACTGGTCGGGCAGGTGAAACAGCGGCACCACGTAGAAGCCGGAGATCAGCACCCGGT